>NZ_CEVIVC010000002.1:10875-60344 GCF_982290645.1 Protofrankia sp. CiP1_Cm_nod4 | reverse complement strand
CGGCGCTGCGGGCTCCCCTTGAGCGCCGGGGTCTTGGTCTTCTCGACCTTGTCCTGCCGGCCCTTGCGGACCAGCTGCTGGATCGTCGGCAACGCCGCTCCCGTTCCTCTTCCGTTCCTGCCGGTACCTGCCGTCATCTCATCTGTGTCCGACCCACGCTGTCCGACCCACGCGGTCGGGCGTGTCGCGACCCCCGGGAACAGCCCGACAACTGGGACGGTCTGCCATGGGAGTACGCCCGCCCGCCTTGGTGAAGGCCGGGCCACCCTCGGCACCACGGGCCCGGCAGGACGGGCCACGGTGCCACGGGACGGCCATGGGATGGCGCAGGACACAGGTCAACCTTGCAACGCACAGCGCCGCAGAAAGCGAGACTACAGACCCGTCGACGGCTGTGTCGAATCGGGGTACCCCACGTGCCACTGGTAGCCGGATCCCCCGCGCTGCCGGAACCGCCGGAACCGCCGGCAGCAGCGGGATCTTCGGCGCGCATCCCCTGGTCGACGATGCCGCACAGGCCGTTTGTTGTGATGGCGGCGTCCATCTGATGTGACAGCGTTGCTGGATGGTGCGCGGGCCGCTGCCCCCGGCAGCTTGGCCGGCCCGGCGGTTCCAGCCCGGCGGCGTCAGTCCGGCAGCTTCCGCAGCTTGCAGACGAAGAAGCCCTCGAACGCCGGGCCTGGCAGGATGCGCCGGGCGTCGGCGAGCGCCGGATGGAAGGTCTCGGTCCGCCAGTGGCGCAGGCCTGGCCGCCACGCGTCCGGCGCGGAGCCGTCGATGTCGACCTCGATCGGGCACACCTCGACGGGATGGTGGCGCAGCAGGTAGCTCAGCGGCGCCTCGTTCTCCTCCGGGCCGAACGTGCAGGTGGAGTACACCAGGATGCCGCCGGGACGCAGCAGCCGGCAGGCCGCCACCAGCATCTTGCGCTGCAGCCAGCCGTAGTCGGTCACCCGCTGCTCGGTCCAGTACCGCAGCGCCGAGGACGACCGCAGGTCGACCAGGCCCTCGCCGCTGCACTGGGCGTCCAGCAGCACCCGGTCGAAACGCTCCGTTATGAACTTGTCGGCGTACTGCGCCGGGTGACAGCTCGTCTCGGCCAGGCGGACGTGGAACTGCCGGGTGACCGCGCGCAGCTTCTCCAGCCGGGGCGCGATGCCGTCGTTGGCCCACAGCCGCGCGTCGTTACCGACCAGTGCCGCGATGTGCGCCGTCTTGCCGCCCGGCGCCGCGCACAGATCGATGATCGATTCGGCGGGCGCGGGCGCGAGGGCCAGCGCCGGCACCAGGCTGGAGATGTTCTGGATGTAGGCGTGACCGCCGCCGAACACCTCCGAGCCCGACAGCACCCGCTTGTCGCCGCGCAGGAGGTAGCCGTCGGGGCACCAGTCGAGCGGGTCGAGGACGAGCCCGAGATCCCCGATGGCGCGGTGGACCGCCGCCGCACCCAGCGGTGAGAGCCGGTTGACCCGGACGCCGGGACGGCGGTCCAGGCAGAGCCGCTCGACCACCTCGGGCTCGGCGAGCTGGAGGATCTCGGACAGCCGCCGTACGAACAGCGCCCGCTTCCGGCTCACCCAGCCCCCCGCCACGTCCTGCCCGCGCGCCACCACGGGTACGCCAGCCCGGCGACACCGCCGCCGCCGCCAAAATACCCACCGCGCACCCACAGCGCGGCCGGGCCCCACCCAGCCACGGCATACCTGGTTGACACCTGGTGATACCTGGCTGTAACTGGCCGGTGACCAACCGGCACCTGGCCGCGGCGGCCGGGCCCCGTCCAGCCCCGGCGCCGGTGGCGGCCCTGAGATATCCGCCACATCGGGTGCACGGGGCGTCACATACGAAGCGTCGCGGGCTCGACCGGACGAGACGCGGCCGGGACCACCGGCCTCACGCCAGGCATACCGCCGCCGGCGGGATGGCCGCAAACGCCCGGCCGGCGGCCACACCCCCCGGGCCGTCCGATTACCGACCACGGCGGTGTACAGCAGCCGACGAACCGCTTTTCCCGGGCCGCCACCGGCCAGCCCGGCCGCCCCTGCCGGCGCCCCCGCCACCTGCGAAAACACCGCGGACCGGCCGGCCGGCAAAAAATCCGCCGGCACGTCACAACCTTTGTCGCAGCGCACATGTCGTGCTCGAGACCGAATACCCGAGTACCGCGAAATCTGTGAGCCGATTCATGATGTTGAATCCTTGCCCGGTAATCGGCGCCCCGATAACTTCGGCTTTGCCACCGCCACGTCCAGCCGATCCCGATGGAGGACAAATGTCTAGTTCCTTCCCCTTTCCCAGCCATACGGAAATTAGCTCGTCAAGCGCTTTCGGGCTGGTCATAGAAATATCCGACGCCGTCGAGATATCCGTCTTCCGCGGCACCGAGGAAATCCCCGGGAAAACCCCTCCGGTATGGCCGGACACCCGTGCCGGGCGGTGGGAAGAAGACCACGGCGACCAGCCCGTGAGCACCCGCCCCGGCCCGGGCGACGCCGTCAGGGCGGATTCCGGCACCGCTGTCGACACGGCCCCCGACAGCGCTGCGGACGCAACCAGAACCACGCACCGCGACGACTGACCCCCACAACCGGCACCAGGCAGGCGGCTCACAATGACGACATCTCGCCGGTCGTCCACCGGGACCAACAGGTGGACCGGGCAGCCGGCCCACCAGCAGACCTCGGCGGAGACGGCATTCCCGAAGACCACCGCCGGTGTGTCCTGGCTGTACGGGCGCCTCTTCGCCTGGCTCACCGGAAATCCCGCGGCCGCCCGCGTCGAATATTTCATCCGGGACCAGAACAGGGCGGCCGCCACACACGCCGCTCTTTCCCTGCTGGGCTCGTCGGCCCTGGTGGCCGCTCCGTTCGCGATCCGGGACCTGATCGACAGCTGGCTGCTGCTGCTGCGGACGGACGGCATACTCCTCCCGGTCATCCTCATCCTCGGCGCCTTTGTGCTCAGCGCCGTGGTGTCGGCCCTGCGATACATACTGGTCAGTTATTTCAGCGAGAAACTCGCCCTGCGAATCCGGCGCGACCTGTACCAGCACGCGATCGCGCTGCCGTTCCCCCACGTCGCCCGGGCCCGGCACGGGGACGTCGTCGCCCTGTTCACCATCGACACCGCCAGGGTGCGCGCGGCCGCCGCCGTCTGCCTGCCGGCCATCGCGACCATGGCGGTCGAACTCGTCGTAGCCGGGGTGGTCGCCTGCCTGCTCCAGTGGCGTCTCGCGTTCGCCGTGGCCGTGATCGGCGTGGTCCCGCTCGTCCTGCTGCGCCTGGTGCGTGAGCGCGTCCGGGCCATCTCCCGGGTGGAAGGCGAACGGCTCAGCCGGCTGGTCGATCATCTCATCGAGCTGACCGGGCCAGCGGGAGCGCTGCACCTGCGCGCCTTCCGCGCGCAGCACACCGGCCAGGAGGAGTTCGACCGGCTGGGCGCGGCCATTGCGACGGCCGCTCGCACCCGCGTGCAGGTCTTCGCCCGCCTGCAGCTCATCGCCGCGGCCAGCTCGGTGCTGGCGACCATGACCGTGATCGGGCTCGGGGTGTGGCTCACCCTGAACCAGACGATGACGGTCGGCACCTTCGTGGCCTTTCTCAGCGTGCTCCTGCTGGCGTTCCGTTCCATCGCCGGCTTCGCCGACCTGCGTACCCAGCTCTTCGACGGCGAGGCCTCCCTCGTCCGCATCCTGGATTTCCTCGACATCCCGCTGGGGACGGCGCCGGCCGGCGGCCGCAGCAACGTCAGGCCGCTGACCACGGCCGACCGGCCGCATCCACCCAGGGACAGCACGCCACCGGCGGGCCCGGCGGCCACCGGCTCCGAGGACGCCGGACGGCCACCGGTCCACGGCGATCTCGTCCTGGAGAACGTCTCCTACTCCTACGCGCCCGGCGTGCCCGCCCCCAGGTGGGCGCTGCGCGGCGTCGACGTCGTCGTGGGCCGCGGCGAGATGGTGGCCGTCGTCGGGTTCAGCGGCGCCGGGAAGACCACGCTGTGCCATCTCGCCAGCGGCCTGCTCACCCCCACCAGCGGGCGTGTCCTGCTCGGCGGCTGCGACGCCGGCGGGCTGTCCCCCGCCGCGGCCCGGGCCGCGGTCGGCCTGGTGTCGCAGGAGCCGTTCGTCCAGCGTCGCAGCGTCGCCGAGAACCTCCGCTTCGGCAGCCCGGCCGCGGCGACCGACGAGCTGTGGGCCGCGCTGGAGGCGACCGGGCTGGTCACGCTCGTGCGTTCGCTGCCGGAGGGGATTCACACCCCGCTGGGGCACAACGGCCACCAGATCTCCGGCGGGGAGCGGCAACGGCTGTCCATCGCCCGCGTACTGGTCCAGAACCCGCGGACCGTCATCCTCGACGAGGCGACGTCGAACCTCGACGCGCTGACCGAGGACCTGCTGCGCGCCTCCCTGGAACGTCTGCTCGCCGAGCGAAGCTGCCTCGTCGTGGCCCACCGGGCGACGATGACCGTTGCCGCCGACCGCATCTACGTGCTGGAGAACGGCACGGTGATGGAGGCCGGGCCACACGACCGGCTCGTCCGCAGCGGCGGTGTCTACGCCCGGCTGGCCCGCGGCCCGGCCGAGCACGCCCTGCGGAAGAGCAGGAACGGCGTCCGGTAGAGGGGCCAGCGGAGGAAAGCGCCGGTGGTCAGAAGAGCAGGTCGTCCCAGTCGACGGTGACCGGGATCGGGTTGGTGACCTCAGGCGCTCCGCCGGCCTCGTCCTTCATGAACGTGCCCAGGTGCTTGTAGAGCAGGGTCGCCCGGTCGAGCGCGTAGCGTTCGATGCTCGTGACGCCGTCGTTGTCGAGCCGGGTGATCCAGTAGTGCGCGATGCCGGCCCTGGCGTATTCACCGAGCTTGTCGGTGGTGTCCTGGGTCTCCGAACCCGGCAACACGATCTCGATGACGAGCAGGGCGTGCTCCGCGCGGAGACGTTCGCCGGCCGCGCGGTCGAGACAGCGGTAGAGGATCACATCCGGGCGGCGGTTGAGCAGCGGGATGTCACGCAGCCGGAGATCGACGTCATTGTTGACGGCCAGGCATCCGTGGCCGCGGGCCATCGCGCGCCGTGCGTGCCGTTCCAGCAGGTTGGCGAGGCGACGGCCGGCGGTCTGATGATCCGGAGTCGGCGCCTCACAGAAGACGACGTAGCCGTCGACGATCTCGATCGCCCTGGCGATCTCCTCGGGCAGCGCCTCGTACTCCGCGGCGGTCACCCGCGCGGGCTGCGGCTGTATACGGAGCAGCCAGCTGTCCTCCGGCAGTGCCGTCGTCATCGCCGTCTCCTCCTCGGCATCGTGCCGATGCGGTGCTCCCCTCGGCATCGTGCCGATGCGGTGCTTCCCTGGTGCAGGCCGGCAGATCTACCCGGCGCTGTCCAGCGTAGTGCCGTACCAGGCAACGTCTGCCCTGTTGACCGATGGCCAGGCGCGAGGCCGGATCCACACAGCAACGCGGCCCGGGTGAACGTCCGGCAGGGACGCCCACCCGGGCCGCCTGGAGCACTTGCGTGGCAGGAACTACCGGGTAGCGAGAACTACCGGTAGTCGCCGCCGGTGCTGCGGTAGTCGAAGTCGTCCAACGGGACGGCCTGGCCGCTGCCGGTGCCGAACGCGCCGTACTCCACGGTCGCGCCCTCCTCGTAGCCGCTGACCGAGTACACCGACGCCCGTGCCTCCTCGGTCGGCTCGACCCGGATGTTGCGGTACCGCGAGATGCCGGTACCCGCCGGGATGAGCTTGCCGATGATGACGTTCTCCTTCAGGCCGACCAGCGAGTCCGACCGGGCGTTGATCGCGGCGTCGGTGAGCACCCGGGTCGTCTCCTGGAAGGATGCGGCCGACAGCCACGACTCGGTCGCCAGGGACGCCTTGGTGATCCCCATCAGGACCGGACGGGCCGAAGCCGGCTGGCCGCCGGTCTCGACCACCCGACGGTTCTCCTCCTCGAACCGGGCCCGCTCGACCAGCTCGCCCGGCAGGAGCGTGGTCTCCCCCGACTCCAGCACGTTCACCCGCTTGAGCATCTGCCGGATGATGATCTCGATGTGCTTGTCGTGGATCGACACACCCTGCGAGCGGTACACCTCCTGCACCTGGTCGACCAGGTGGAGCTGCACCTGACGCGGGCCGAGGATGCGCAGCACCTCGTGCGGGTCGACCGCGCCGTCGACGATCTTCTGACCGACGGCGATGCGCTGGCCCTCCTCGACCTTCAGCCGCGACCGGCGGGAGACCGGGTAGGCGATCTCCTCGCTGCCGTCGTCGGGGATGACCACGACCTTGACGGTCTTCTCGGTCTCCTCGATGCGCACCCGCCCGGAGACCTCGCTGATCGGGGCCTTGCCCTTGGGGGAACGGGCCTCGAACAGCTCCACGACACGGGGCAGCCCCTGGGTGATGTCGTCGCCGGCGACGCCACCGCTGTGGAAGGTACGCATCGTCAGCTGGGTGCCGGGCTCACCGATGGACTGGGCGGCGACGATACCGACGGCCTCGCCGACGTCGACGAGCTTGCCCGTGGCCAGCGACCGGCCGTAGCACTGCGCGCAGACACCCATCCGGGCCGCGCAGGTGAGGGCGGAACGCACCTTCACCGACTCGATCCCGGCATCGATGATCTTGCTGATGACCACGTCGCCGAGGTCGGTGCCGGCCGGTACCACCACGTCACCGGCGGCGTTCGCCGCGTCCGAGGCGAGCGTGCGCGCGTAGGCCGCGGTCTCGGCGTAACGGTCGCGGACGAGCACGCCGTCCGCTCCCTTGCGCGCGATGCGGGTGGCGATGCCGCGCTCGGTGGCGCAGTCGTCCTCACGGACGATGACGTCCTGGCTGACGTCGACCAGACGCCGGGTGAGGTACCCGGAGTCCGCGGTCCGCAGCGCCGTGTCGGCCAGGCCCTTGCGGGCGCCGTGCGTGGAGATGAAGTACTCCACCACGCTCAGCCCCTCGCGGAAGTTCGCCTTGATCGGACGCGGGATGATCTCGCCCTTGGGGTTGGCGACCAGTCCGCGCATCCCGGCGAGCTGCCGGATCTGCATCATGTTCCCGGCGGCCCCGGAGTTGACCAGCACGGCGACCGGATTGGTCTCCGGGAAGTTGGCCTCCATGGCCTCGGCGACCTTGTTCGTCGCCTCGTTCCAGATCTGGACCAGTTCGGCGCGGCGCTCGTCGTCGGAGAGGAAGCCTCGGTCGAACTGCTTCTGCACTCGTTCGGCCCGCTGCTCGTACTCGTCGAGGATCTGCGCCTTGTTCGGCGGCGCGACAACGTCCTCGATCGCGACGGTCACCCCCGAGCGGGTGGCCCAGTAGAAGCCGGCGCTCTTCAGCGCGTCCAGCGTCGCGGCCACCTGGATCTTCGGGTAGCGCTCCGCCAGGTCGTTGACGATCGCGGCCTGGGCCTTCTTGTTCATCAGGTAGTTCAGGAACGGGTAGCCCTCGGGGAGCGCCTGGTTGAGCAGGCAGCGGCCGAAGGTGGTCTCCAGGGTGAACGGGTCGCCGGCTGCCCAGCCGGGCGGCGGGGCCCAGTCCAGCGGCGGCGTGGTGTCGCGTAGCCGGACCTTGATCTTCGCCTGTAGCTCGATCTCCCGCGCGTCGAAGGCCATCTGCGCCTCGGCCACGCTGGAGAACGCCCGCCCCTCGCCGCGGGCGCCCACGGCCAGCCGGCTGAGGTGGAACACCCCGGTCACCATGTCCAGGCTCGGCATGGCCAGCGGACGCCCGGACGCCGGCGAGAGGATGTTGTTGCTCGACAGCATCAGGATGCGCGCCTCGGCCTGCGCCTCCGCGGACAGCGGCAGGTGCACGGCCATCTGGTCCCCGTCGAAGTCCGCGTTGAACGCGGTGCAGACCAGCGGGTGGATCTGGATGGCCTTGCCCTCGACGAGCTGCGGCTCGAACGCCTGGATGCCCAGCCGGTGCAGGGTCGGCGCGCGGTTGAGCAGCACGGGGTGCTCGGTGATGACCTCTTCGAGCACGTCCCAGACGACCGGGCGGGCCCGCTCCACCATGCGCTTGGCCGACTTGATGTTCTGCGCGTGGTTGAGGTCGACCAGCCGCTTCATCACGAACGGCTTGAACAGCTCCAGGGCCATCTGCTTGGGCAGGCCGCACTGGTGCAGCTTGAGCTGCGGGCCGACGACGATGACCGAACGGCCGGAGTAGTCGACGCGCTTGCCCAGCAGGTTCTGCCGGAACCGGCCCTGCTTGCCCTTGAGCATGTCCGACAGCGACTTCAGCGGACGGTTGCCCGGCCCGGTCACCGGCCGGCCGCGGCGGCCGTTGTCGAACAGCGCGTCGACGGCCTCCTGCAGCATCCGCTTCTCGTTGTTGACGATGATCTCGGGCGCGCCGAGGTCGAGCAGCCGCTTGAGCCGGTTGTTCCGGTTGATCACCCGGCGGTAGAGGTCGTTGAGGTCGGACGTGGCGAACCGGCCACCGTCGAGCTGCACCATCGGGCGCAGGTCCGGCGGGATCACCGGGACGCAGTCGAGCACCATCCCGTTCGGGGAGTTGCGGGTGTTGAGGAAGGCCGAGACGACCTTGAGACGCTTCAGCGCCCGGGCCTTCTTCTGCCCCTTGCCGCTGCGGATGGTCTCCCGCAGCGACTCGGCCTCCGCCGCCAGGTCGAAGTCGACGAGCCGGCGCTGCAGGGCCTCCGCCCCCATGCCGCCCTCGAAGTACTGGCCGAAACGGTCCCGCAGCTCGCGGTAGAGCAGCTCGTCCGGCTCGAGGTCCTGGACCTTCAGGCCCTTGAAACGGTCGAACACCCGGCCCAGATCGTCGATCTTCCGCTGGGCGCGGTCGCGGATCTGGCGCATCTCGCGCTCGGCCGCCTCCCGCACCTTGCGCCGGACGTCGCCCTTGGCGCCCTCGGCCTCCAGCTGGGCGAGGTCGGCCTCCAGCTTCTTCTGCCGGGTCTCGACGTCGGCGTTCTTCTTGTCCTCGAGATGCTGCTTCTCGACGGAGATCCGGGCTTCGAGGGTGGGCAGGTCGCGGTGACGCGCGTCCGCGTCCACGCTTGTGATCATGTAGGCGGCGAAGTAGATGACCTTCTCAAGGTCCTTCGGCGCCAGGTCGAGCAGGTAGCCGAGCCGGCTCGGGACACCCTTGAAGTACCAGATGTGGGTGACCGGCGCGGCCAGCTCGATGTGGCCCATCCGTTCCCGACGCACCTTGGCGCGGGTGACCTCGACACCGCAGCGCTCGCAGATGATGCCCTTGAAACGAACGCGCTTGTACTTACCGCAGTAGCACTCCCAGTCCCGGGTCGGGCCGAAGATCTTCTCGCAGAAGAGCCCGTCCTTCTCCGGCTTGAGGGTACGGTAGTTGATCGTCTCCGGCTTCTTGACCTCGCCGTGTGACCACTGGCGGATGTCGTCCGCGGTGGCGAGGCCGATGCGCAGCTCGTCGAAGAAGTTGACGTCGAGCACGTGTCTTCTCTCTCTGCCGTCTGGCTGCCCGCTGTCGCCGGCAGGTGTTCGTGCGGATGGCGGCGGCGGGGGGCGTGGGCCGTCAGTTTGTCCAAGGTCGGCGGGGGTGCCGCGACACGGCCGGGGCCCGGAGGCTACCGGCTGCCGTGTCCCGGCCGTGTGGTCCGCGACCGCGGCGGCGCGGGGGCGGCGGCTCCAGGAGGATCATCCTGTGGTCCCCATGGTCCCCATGGCCCCCTGGTCGCGCCGCCTCCGGCCGCTGGCGGTCACCCGGCCGCAGACCACTACTCGTCAGACCTCCTCAACGCTGCTCGGCTCCCGCCGGGACAGGTCGATACCGAGTTCCTCCGCGGCGCGGAAGACGTCCTCGTCGGTGTCACGCATTTCGATGGAAACGCCGTCGCTGGAGAGGACCTCGACGTTCAGGCACAGTGACTGCATTTCCTTGATGAGCACCTTGAAGGACTCCGGGATACCGGGTTCGGGAATGTTCTCGCCCTTGACGATGGCCTCGTAGACCTTGACGCGGCCGAGAACGTCGTCCGACTTGATGGTGAGCAGTTCCTGCAGGGCGTAGGCGGCACCGTAGGCCTCCAGCGCCCACACCTCCATCTCGCCGAAACGCTGCCCACCGAACTGCGCCTTACCGCCCAGCGGCTGCTGGGTGATCATCGAGTAGGGGCCGGTCGAACGGGCGTGGATCTTGTCGTCGACCAGGTGCAGCAACTTGAGGATGTAGATGTAGCCGACCGCCACCGGATACGGGTAGGGCTCGCCGGTCCGGCCGTCGAAGAGCTCGGCCTTGCCGCTGGACCCGATGAGCTGGACGCCGTCCCGGTTGGGCAGCGTCGAGGAGAGCAGACCGGTGATCTCCTCCTCGCGGGCGCCGTCGAAGACCGGAGTGGCCACGTTGGTGTTCGGCGGCGCCTGGTCCGCCCGGATGCCGCGCAGCCGTTCCTTCCACTCCTCGGTGCCCGTGTCGACCTGCCAGCCGGTCTTGGCCACCCAGCCGAGGTGGGTCTCCAGGATCTGGCCGATGTTCATCCGGCGGGGCACACCGTGCGGGTTGAGCACGACGTCCACCGGGGTGCCGTCGGAGAGGAACGGCATGTCCTCGGCCGGCAGGATCTTCGCGATGACGCCCTTGTTCCCGTGCCGCCCGGCGAGCTTGTCACCATCGGTGATCTTGCGCTTCTGGGCGACGTACACCCGGACCAGCTCGTTCACGCCGGGCGGCAGCTCGTCGCCGTCCTCCCGGGAGAACACCCGGACCCCGATGACCTTGCCGGACTCCCCGTGCGGCACCTTCAGCGAGGTGTCGCGGACCTCCCGGGCCTTCTCACCGAAGATCGCGCGCAGCAGCCGCTCCTCCGGGGTCAGCTCGGTCTCGCCCTTGGGCGTGACCTTCCCGACCAGCACGTCACCGGGCGAGACCTCGGCGCCGATACGGATGATGCCGCGCTCGTCGAGGTCGGCGAGGACCTCCTCGGCGACGTTGGGGATGTCCCGGGTGATCTCCTCCGGCCCGAGCTTGGTGTCCCGGGCGTCGACCTCGTGCTCCTCGATGTGGATCGAGGACAGGACGTCGTCCTGGACCAGCCGCTGGGAGAGGATGATCGCGTCCTCGTAGTTGTGGCCCTCCCACGGCATGAAGGCGACCAGCAGGTTCTTGCCCAGCGCCATCTCGCCGTTGTCCGTGCAGGGGCCGTCCGCGATGACCTGGCCCGCCTCGACCCGGTCCCCCTCGTCCACGATGGGCTTCTGGTTGATGCAGGTGCCCTGGTTGGACCGGCGGAACTTCGCCATCCGGTAGGTGCGCCGGGTGCCGTCGTCGTGCATGACGGTGATGTAGTCGGCGGAGAGGTCCTCGACCACGCCGGCCTGCGCGCAGACGACGACGTCACCGGCGTCCTTGGCCGCGCGGGCCTCCATGCCGGTGCCGACCAGCGGCGCCTCGCTGCGCAGCAGCGGGACGGACTGGCGCTGCATGTTCGAGCCCATCAGGGCGCGGTTGGCGTCGTCGTGCTCGAGGAAGGGGATCATCGCGGTGGCGACCGACACCATCTGCCGCGGCGAGACGTCCATGTAGTCGACCTCGTCGGGCGGGATGAACTCGACCTCGCCGCCCTTGCGGCGGACCAGGACCCGGTGCTCGGCGAACGACCCGTCGGAGCTCAGCGGCGCGTTCGCCTGCGCGATGACGTGCCTGTCCTCCTCGTCCGCGGTGAGGTAGTCGATCTTGTCGGTGACCCGCCCGGCCACGACCTTGCGGTAGGGCGTCTCGACGAAGCCGAACGGGTTGACCCGCGCGAACGTCGACAGCGAACCGATCAGACCGATGTTCGGCCCCTCCGGCGTCTCGATCGGGCACATCCGGCCGTAGTGGCTGGGGTGTACGTCGCGGACCTCGAAGCCGGCCCGCTCCCGGGAGAGACCACCCGGGCCGAGCGCGGACAGGCGCCGCTTGTGGGTGAGGCCGGCCAGCGGGTTGGTCTGGTCCATGAACTGGGAGAGCTGGCTGGTGCCGAAGAACTCCTTGATGGAGGCGACCACCGGCCGGATGTTGATCAGTGTCTGCGGCGTGATCGCCTCGACGTCCTGGGTGGTCATCCGCTCCCGGACGACCCGCTCCATCCGGGCCAGGCCCAGCCGCACCTGGTTCTGGATCAGCTCACCGACCGTGCGCAGCCGCCGGTTGCCGAAGTGGTCGATGTCGTCCACGTCGTAGGACTGGTCCCTGCCGGCGTGCAGCTGGACGACGTACTCGATCGTGCGGACGATGTCGTCCTCGGTGAGCACGCCGACGTCGTGCGGAACGTCCACCTCGAGCTTCTTGTTCACTTTGTAACGACCGACCTTGGCCAGGTCGTAGCGCTTCGGGTTGAAGAAGAGGTTCTCCAGCAGTGTCTGCGCGGACTCACGGGTCGGCGGCTCACCCGGGCGCAGCTTGCGGTAGATGTCGAGCAGCGCGTCGTCCTGGCTGGAGGTGTGGTCCTTCTCCAGGGTCACCCGCATCGACGGGAAGTCGCCGAACCGCTCCAGAATGCGCGCCTCGTCCCAGCCGAGCGCCTTGAGCAGCACGGTCACGGACTGGCGGCGCTTGCGGTCGATACGGACACCGACGGTGTCCCGCTTGTCGACCTCGAATTCCAGCCAGGCACCCCGGGACGGAATGACCTTGCAGGAGAACAGGTCCTTGTCGGAGACCTTGTCGATGGTCTTCTCGAAATACACCCCAGGGGAACGCACGAGCTGGCTGACGACGACCCGCTCGGTCCCGTTGATGACGAACGTGCCCTTCGGGGTCATGAGCGGGAAGTCGCCCATGAAAACCGTCTGGCTCTTGATCTCACCGGTGGTGTTGTTGGTGAACTCGGCCGTCACGAACATCGGGGCCGAGTAGGTCATATCCTTGTCCTTGCACTCCTCGACGGAGTACTTCGGCGGTTCGAAACGGTGGTCCCGGAACGACAGTGACATCGAACCGGAGAAGTCCTCGATCGGGGATATCTCCTCGAAGACCTCTTCGAGACCCGACGTGACGGGTACGTCGTCACGTCCGGCGTCGATGGCTTCCTGGACCCGTTCCGCCCACGCATCACTGCCGATCAGCCAGTCGAAGGACTGGGTCTGCAGGGCGAGAAGATCGGGGACCTCGAGAGGCTCAATGATCTTTGCGAACGAGATGCGGGAGGAGGTAGGCGAGGCGGCCAAGGTGGTCCTTCCGGTGGCCTGATCGTCGGGCTGGTGGCGCTGTGGCTTCCTTGATACGGCTTCCGGCAGCACGGGAGAATTCATGATCGCGTCGCCTTCGGCCTGCTGGAGAACAATCCGACGTAGGGGTGGTCGGGTGATCAGTGTCTCGCTACGGTTGTGGTGACTGTCGGCGGGGGTAGTCCAACAGGGTGCACGGGTGGCTCACGAACGCAGGCAGACGCGACACGGGCGTCAGCGAGTAGTCCGTCACGACAGCTTTCGGACGGGGACCTCCGCGTGGGATGGTCGTCCTGTACCGGTGACGTGGCGGCGCTTCGGTGGCGGATTGCGATCAACGGTCTCGCTCGGGTTACCTCGGTCGTGACGTCTGTCTGGACGGTCGCGCCCGGTGGGCGCGGCTGCACAGGGACTGAAGCCGTACGCGGGCTGGCACCGTCGCATACCTCAAGGAGCAGTGAGCGCACGACGAAAGGACAGCCCAAACGAGCAGTGTAGCCGATGGCTGCACTGCTGACAAGGCTGACCGCAGGGCCAGCTCCGGAAAGGGCTAGTCCTGAAGGCTGAACTCCTGAAGGCTGAGCTCGAGGCCGGCCAACGGAGACCGCCCGGCGGAAGCCGGTCAGCCGATGCTGGCTGACGGAGGCCGCCCGACGGGTGTGGGTCACCGCTTCGGAGATGATGGAACTCCGTCCCGGGTAAGGTCGTCAACCGGTTGCGAGGTAATGAGCGCGAGGAAGTCCGTGGCGCGCCCCGGCCGGGCCCGGTACGTGGCCCGCGCGCCCGGGCGGGACGTCCGGCCGCACGAGGCGTGGCGGGGCTCCCCACCCGGCCCGTCTGCGCGCGGCCGGGCCGACGGCCGCGACAACCGGCCCGGGCGCGACCGGCCCGGGCAGACGCTCGGCAGCCCGTCCGACGGGCCCCGGCGGCCTCGGCTCCGCTGCCGGAGCGGCCCGAAGCGACAGGGCACCCGAAACGGCAGGGCACCCCGAAGCAGCGGAGCGGCCCGCGCCGACGGGGCGGTCCGAAGCGTCAGGACAATCCGAGCCAACCACGCGGGCCGTTGCCCTCTCGTCTCCGGGGAGGGAGAGGGCAACGGCCCGCGGGCGTCATGGCTACTTGACGGTGACCGTGGCGCCGGCGCCCTCCAGGGCTGCCTTGGCCTTCTCCGCGGCTTCCTTGGTCGCCTTCTCCAGCACCGGCTTGGGCGCCCCGTCGACGAGGTCCTTGGCCTCCTTCAGCCCGAGGCTGGTCAGCGCGCGGACCTCCTTGATGACCTGGATCTTCTTGTCGCCGACGGACTCGAGGATGACGTCGAACTCGTCCTGCTCCTCGGCGGCCGGTGCCTCGGCGGCCGGCCCCGCGGCGCTCGGCGCGGTGACCGCGACCGGCGCGGCCGCGGTCACCCCGAAGGTGTCCTCGAACTGCTTCACGAACTCCGACAGCTCCAGCAGCGTCATCTCCTTGAACACGTCCAGCAGCTCGTCGGTCGACAGCTTCGCCATGATGGCGGTCCTTTCATCGTGGTGGATCAGGAAGTCCGGCCGGGCGTACCGCGTCAGCGGGCCGAAAACGGCGCGGCCGCCGCCCGTCGGGTCACTTGTGGCTATGTGTCATTACTGGGGATTACCGGGGATCACCGGGGACCGCTTGGCTCGCGGCTCCCGGGGACGGGCCGGCCGGCGCTCGTCGGCGTCGGCCCCACCAGCCAGGCTGGCCGGGTAGCGGGACGCGCCGGGCTGTACGTGGCTGGCGCTCTACTCGCTCGCCTTTTACTCGCTCGCCTCGGCCGGGGACGCATCGGCCGCCGGCTCCTCGGCCACGGGCGCCTCCGCCTCCCGCTTGGCCCGCAGTGCCTCGGCCAGGCGGGCCGTCTGGGACAGCGGCGCCGCGAACAGGCCGACCGCCTTGGCCAGCGAGCCGTTGAGCGCACCGGCGAGCTTGGCGAGCAGCACCTCGCGCGACTCGAGGTCGGCCAGCCTGCGGATGTCCTCCGCCGACACCGGCCTGCCCTCGACGACCCCGCCCTTGACCACCAGGGCCGGGTTGGCCCGGGCGAAGTCACGCAGGCCCCTGGCCGCCTCGACCGGGTCGCCGGTGACGAACGCGACCGCGGTGGGGCCGACCAGCAGCTCGTCCAGGCCGTTGATACCGGCCTGCCCGGCGGCAATCTTGGTGAGGGTGTTCTTGACCACCGCGTACTGCGTGCCCTCGCCGAGCGAACGGCGCAGTTCGGTGAGCTGGCTCACCGTCAGCCCGCGGTACTCGGTCAGCACCGCCGCGGACGCGCCCCGGAACGAGTCTACGATCTCCGTTACCGCGGCGACCTTTTCCGGCTTCGCCATCGGGCTCCTTCATGGGGTCTGGCCGGTCGTCCGAAAGGTGCCGCAGACGACGAACGCCCCGGCGCAGGCGCGCGGGGCGTACCGACCGGGGCGAAACAACGCCGTCCCCGGGCAATGCTCCCTCACCTGCGCGGGCCGTCCGGTGGCTCCGGAACCTTCGGCCGCCCCACGAGGGGACGACGACCAGCGGTCTTCGGTTTGGTTCTCAGTGACCAGTTGGTTCTCAGTAAGCAGGATACTCGAGCCTGCGGCGATACGAAAAATATGATCGTTCCGCTTTCGGCCTCCGTGTCGAAACGGTACACGGCCTTGAAAGCCGCGGCCGGCCGGGGGGCCGCATGCGCGCCCCCGGCCGGCCGCGGCCCACCGCGAGGCCGGTGCCGCCCGGCTCAGGCGGCGGCGTCCTCGAGAAGGTTGCGGGTACGGCCCGGGTCGACCAGAATCCCGGGGCCCATCGTGGTCGTGAAAGTGATTTTCTTCAGGTAACGGCCCTTGGCCGCGGCCGGCTTGACCCGGACGATCTCGTCCAGCGCGACGCTGTAGTTCTCGATCAGCTGCTCGTCGGTGAAGGCCGTCTTCCCGATGACGATGTGCAGGTTGCCCTGCTTGTCGACCCGGAAATTGATCTTTCCGCCCTTGATGTCGCGGACGGCCTTGGCGATGTCGAGGGTGACCGTGCCGGTCTTGGGGTTGGGCATGAGCCCGCGCGGCCCCAGGATACGGGCGATGCGGCCGACCTTGGCCATCTGGTCGGGGGTCGCGACGGTCGCGTCGAAGTCGAGGAAGCCCTCCTGGATCCGCTGCACGAGATCGTCGCTGCCGACGACGTCGGCACCGGCGGCGGTGGCCTCGGCCGCCTTCTCGCCGACGGCGAAGACCGCCACCCGCGGGGACTTCCCGGTGCCGTGCGGCAGGTTCACGGTGCCCCGGACCATCTGGTCAGCCTTGCGCGGGTCCACACCGAGGCGCAGCGCGACCTCGACGGTGGCGGCGTACTTGGTCGTGGACGTCTCGCGGGCCAGCTGGACGGCTTCCAGCGGGGTGTACAGCCGGTCCGCCTCGATCTTCTCGATCGCGGCCCGGTATGCCTTGCTGCGCTTGGTCATGCGTGTCTCCTCGTGGTGATGGCGGGCCGGAGCCGCTGCACCACCCGTCTCGTCCCGGTCGGCGGCCACAAGGCCCGGGGTGGGACGACAGGGAAACATGATCCCGCCATCGTCGGCCCCTGGTGGCCCGACAGGCCAGTGCGCTGGCGCCTCCGGCGCCCTTCGCGGCGGCGGAGCCCCTCGCGCCGAAGCCTCCGGCGCCTTCGGCCCTGGCCGCCTTCGGCGTCCTACGGGCCAGGCACTTCCCAGGACGGGTCGGGCGTGATCGGGCGCCCTCCCACAGCTGCGGTCACGGCCGCGACCGCGCGGCCGGACTGGTCGTCACCCGCTGATGGTGATACCCATCGACCGGGCGGTCCCAGCGATGATCTTCTCAGCGGCTTCCAGGGTGGTGGCGTTGAGGTCCGGCAGCTTGGTCTGGGCGATCTGACGGATCTGCTCGGCGGTCAGGTTGGCCACCTTCGTCCGGTGCGGCACGCCACTGCCCTTCTCCACCCCGGCGGCCTTGAGAATCAGCCGCGCCGCCGGCGGCGTCTTGGTGACGAAGGTGAACGAGCGGTCGTCGTACACGGTGATCTCGACCGGCACCACATTCCCGCGCTGGGACTCGGTGGCGGCGTTGTACTGCTTGCAGAACTCCATGATGTTCACGCCGTGCTGGCCGAGGGCCGGCCCCACCGGAGGCGCCGGCGTCGCCACACCGGCCTTGATCTGGAGCTTGATGATGGCGGCGATCTTCTTCTTCTTGGGAGGCATGGTGTCGTTTCTCTCCGAGTTGCTGCTGGCGGTGGGGCGGGCTCAGATCTTCGCGACCTGGTTGAACTGAAGTTCGACCGGCGTCTCGCGGCCGAAGATGGACACCAGCACCTTGAGCCGCTGTGCGTCGAGGTTGATCTCGCTGATGGTGGCCGGCAGGGTCGCGAACGGGCCGTCCATGACGGTCACCGACTCCCCGACCTCGAACTCCTGTACCCGGACCGTCTCGACCTTCTTCTCGCGCGGCGCAGGCGGCGCGAGGATCGAGAGGACCTCCTCCGTGCGCAACGGCGACGGCTTGTTGGTCAGCCCCACAAAGCCGGTCACGCCCGGGGTGTTGCGGACCGCCGACCACGACTGGTCGGTGAGGTCCATCCGCACATAGATGTAACCGGGGTACTTCTTCTGCTGCACCAGTTGCCGCTTGCCGTTCTTGATGACCGGGACCTCCTCGGTCGGCACCTCGATCTGGAAGATGTACTCCTCCATGTTGAGGCTGGAGATCCGGGTCTCAAGGTTCGTCTTGACCTTGTTCTCGTATCCGGCATACGAATGTATGACGTACCACTGTCCCGGAGCGTCCTCCAGGGCCCGCCGGATGTCCTCGGAGTCGTCCTCGGCCTCGGCGGCGGCGGGCTGGCCCGCGTCCGCCGGACCGGTCACGTCCGCCCGGTCCGTCGTGAGGTAGCCGGGGGATGTGTCGACACCCGTGGCGCCGTCACCGCTCTCGCCGGCCTGCGGCAGTGCGCCGGCCTCCGTGCTCGCCACCTCGTCGCGCGCCAGTGCCGCCAGCGGATCGAGACCGTCGAGGGCCTCCCCCTGTTCGGAGGAGACGTGCTCGGGAAACTGGGACACGCGGACGTTCCTTCTCTCTTGTGGCCGTGCTCTGTGAGCCGTGCGGGCCTCGGGGCGGCATGAATCCGTAGAATCCGGCCACATCAACCGAAAACGGCCAACACCGCCTTGGTGAGACCGAAGTCCAGCGAGGCGACGAAGGCCACCGTGATCGAGCAGAACACGAGCACGACGATCACATAGGTGATCAGCTCGTTCCGGCCCGGATAGACGACCTTCCGAAGCTCGGCGACAACCTCGCGGTAGAACCGCAGTGGCGTCGTGCGACGCCGGCCCGCGGGCCTGGTCGGCCGGCCGGCCCGCGGTGCCGCGTCACGTGTGTCGGTCGCCACTCACTCCACCTACCTGGTCGTCGGGTACCGCAGGGGCGACAGGACTCGAACCTGCAACCGCCGGTTTTGGAGACCGGTGCTCTACCAATTGAGCCACGCCCCTCTGCACTGCGACCGCCGTCGGAGCAGCGGCCACCGAACAAGATCGTATCTATCGGAAAAACCGATCTTGATGGTCATCGGCGGCACTGCATACCGGGAGGACAGCCCAAGCGCATCCACCATACTCCTACGCAGGCCCGCTTACCTGGCCGCCCGGCCCCGGCCCCGGCGGGGCCAGCGGGACGCCCACCCCGCGGCGGCCCGGCGACGCGGATTCGGCGTCCCGCATTCCCGCCCGGCCGGCACGCGGCCGGGCGCGGGACCGGCGCGGAACCAGTGCGGAACCAGTGCGGGACCGGCACGGAACCGAGGGCCCGCCGGAAGGCGGACGCCGAAGGTCTTCCTCCGGGCAGGGCGGATACCGACCGAAACCGCTGTCGGACCATCCGCGCACCGGCCCTTGTGGCGTCCCGTGGTGTCCGAACGGCCCCGGCAATGATCGGGCGGGCAACCCCTGACACATGGCAGCATGACAGTCATGACCCGGATCTCTCATCGCATCGGCAGCATCGCCCCCTCCGCGACGCTCGTCGTGGACGCGACCGCGAAGGCGCTTCGTGCAGCCGGCCGGGACGTGATCGGCTTCGGCGCCGGCGAACCGGACTTCCCCACCCCCGACCACGTCGTCGCGGCCGCCGAGAAGGCCTGTAGCGACCCGAAGATGCACCGGTACACACCCGCCGCCGGCCTGCCCGAGCTCCGGGAGGCGGTGGCGGACAAGACCCGCCGCGATTCCGGGCTCGACGTCCCCGCCGGCGCCGTGCTCATCACCAACGGTGGCAAGCAGGCGGTCTACCAGGCGTTCGCCACCCTGCTCGACCCCGGTGACGAGGTCCTGCTGCCCGCTCCCTACTGGACGACCTACCCGGAGTCGATCCGGCTCGCCGGCGGCGTCCCGGTGGACGTCGTCACCACCCCGGAGCAGGGCTACCGAGTGACGGTCGAGCAGCTGGAAGCCGCCCGCACCCCCCGGACGAAGGTGCTGCTGTTCTGTTCGCCGTCCAACCCCACCGGAGCCGTACACACCCCTGAGGAGGTCCGGGCGATCGGGCGCTGGGCGGCCGACGCCGGCCTGTGGGTGATCGCCGACGAGATCTACGAGCACCTGGTGTACGGCGACGCCCGGTTCGCGTCCCTGCCGGTCGAGGTGCCGGAGATCGCCGACCGCACCATCGTGGTCAACGGGGTGGCCAAGACCTACGCCATGACCGGCTGGCGGGTCGGCTGGCTGATCGGCCCGCCGGACGTGGTGCAGGCCGCCACCAACCTGCAGTCGCACGCCACGTCCAACGTCTCCAACGTCGCGCAGGCCGCGGCGCTGGCGGCCGTGACCGGGCCGCTGGACGCCGTCGTGGAGATGCGCAAGGCGTTCGACCGGCGACGGCTGACCATGCACCGGATGCTCTCCAGCGCGCCCGGGGTGGTCTGCCCGCTGCCCGACGGGGCGTTCTACTGCTACGCGTCGGTGGCCGGCGTCCTCGGCCGCACGCTGCGGGGGAAGACCCCGGCCACCTCGGCGGAACTGGCCTCGCTCATCCTCGAGGAAGCGGGGGTGGCGATCGTGCCGGGCGAGGCGTTCGGGACCCCGGGCTACACCCGGCTGTCCTACGCGCTCGGCGACGAGGACCTGGTCACGGGCGTCCAGCGGCTGTCCGACCTGCTGGCCGAGGCACGCTGACCAACACGCGGGCCACGCCGCCCGGCGGACACACCGTCACCACGACCAGCCCGCCACGCGCCTGCCCCGCCGCGCGCATGCCCCGCGGGCCGCGGGCAGGCGCGCGTGGCAGGCGCGTGGCGGGCCTTCGGAACCCGAGCGGGCCTCCGAAAGACGAGCCGAGCCGGCCTCAGGCGAGCTGGACGGTGGCCCGGGAGGCCAGCAGCACCTTGCTGCCGTCGAACCGCACGGTCAGGTTGACGACCACTTGGTTGTCCTCGAGCTTCTTCTCGACGACGCCGCTGGCCACGAGCGTGGCACCGGTGTCGTCGTCCGGTACCGGCACCGGGGAGGAGAAACGGACACTGTAGTCGACCACGCTGCCGGGGTCCCCCGCCCAGTCGGTGACGAGCCGGGCGGCCGTGGCCATGGTGTACATCCCATGAGCGATCACACCGGGCAGGCCGACATCGCGCGCCGCCCGCTCGTTCCAGTGGATCACGTTGAAGTCGCCGGAGGCCCCGCAGTAGCGGACAAGGTCCTCCCGGCGGATCCGGAACTCCCGCTCGGGAATCCGGGTACCGACCTCGACGTCGTCGTAGTCGATGATGGCAGGCATGTGAGCGCTCAGCACCCTTCCTGATCCCTGGAGGGCCGGCAGGCCGGCCCGCGTCCCTCTGGATGCCGTCAGGCCGCGGTGCCGCGCGAGGCCAGCGCCGTCCGGGCGGTCGCGACCAGCTCGCCGCCGGTCGTGACGAACTCGTACTCGCTGATCAGCAGCTCGTTGCGCCCGGCCTGGCGGATGTCGGCGATGGTGGCGGAGACGACGAGCTCGTCACCGGCGATGACTGGCCGGCGCAGCGAGTAGCGCTGCTCGACGTGCACCACCAGTGAGTAGTCGAGACCGAGCTGTGGGTCGCGCACCGGCACCACGGGCCGCCAGAGAGCCACCGCCGTCAGGAAGGTGGGCGGCGCTACAAGATCGACATAACCGGCCGCCTTGGCAGCCTCAAGATCGTGCGAGAGCGGACTGTTGTCCTGGATCGCGGCCGCGAACTGCCGGATGTGTTCGCGACCGACCAGGAAGGGAGCGTCCGCGACGAACCTGCGTCCGACAAAGTCCCGATTGAGCGGCACCACATGCTCCGATCTCGCCGTCCCCACGGCTGGAACCACCCTGGAACGCCCGGGAGCTACCACCCTCCCACGCGCCACCCAGCGAGGACAGACGGCTCCAGGAGTCGAAGCGGCGATCACCAACAGTGAAGAGATCAGTCCAACGGACTGAACACTAGCCCCGCGCGCCCTGGCTGCCGTACCGACAGGCCGTAGCGGCCCGACATCATCCCGGAAGGACCCGTGGAGCCCTGGAAGGCTCCTGGAAAGACGATGCCGCCCCGCGAGCCACGAGCCTGCCAGGGATGTCCGCGAACGCGGTCAGCGGGTCTCTCGGTGCTCGGTGTGGTGCCGGCAGTTCGGGCAGAACTTACGCAGTTCCAGACGGTCCGGATCGTTGCGGCGGTTCTTGCGCGTGATGTAGTTGCGGTGCTTGCACGCCTGACACGCCAGGGTGATCTTCGGACGGACGTCGGTGGCGGCCACGGTGCTGTGCCTCTTCCTGCAGGTGGGACAAGAACGAACCAGAGCTCGGACGTGCCGCACGACTGCGGCGCCGCCCATGGCGGGACGCGACCCGACCGGTAGCGGTGGCCGGATTTGAACCGGCGACACAGCGATTATGAGCCGCTTGCTCTGCCTGGCTGAGCTACACCGCCTGGGTGGACCCACTCCGGCAGCTGGCCCCCAGCCGACGGAGTGAAGGCCGGCAGCCGTTCACCTGGCTACCGACCGGTGCCACAGAGCCCCTTTACGGAATCGAACCGTAGACCTTCTCCTTACCATGGAGACGCTCTGCCGACTGAGCTAAAGGGGCGAGTACGCGCGCCTTACGTTACACGACGACGGGGCAGTGCGTGTCACGGGCCCGGTAGCAGTGACGCCGCCCGCGCCCGCCACGGCCGCCCGGCTCCCCCCGGCACGCGTGCGCGACAGCGCCCGGGAAGCCGCGGCCCAAGGCGAACAGATCTTCGCTGTCCGGCGCGATCCGCTCTGATGTAGACACCACTACATGTCACGAAAATGGGCCCGATCATAAAGATCGCAACTTTGAGTAGCGAAAAGATCGACTCGCGTACTGTTTATATCACTATAAGTAGATATTATTCTTCTTAGCGTAGTATCTGGTCGAGCGAGCCTGCCTCTGGCATCATCCGTCGGCCAGCCCACCCGGTCACGCCAAGGAGCTCCCGTGGGCATCGCACCCACATCCGCCTGCCAGGACGACCGCCTGCCAGGATGACGCCGGGCCAGGCCGGGCCGTCCGGCCTCACCGGTGGGGCGGCACACGCGGGGCCGTCGTAGCGGCCGTGGCGCACGGCATCCACGATCAGGCTGTTCGCGGCGCGCAGGCCGTTCGCGGCGGGTGGGCTGTTCGCGGCGAGTGGGCTATTCGTAACGCGACCGCCACGTTCGACGCGCCTGCCCCGGCGGCGGGCACCACGGCCGCCGTCCCCATGACGGCGGACACAGCCGCGGCCGCATCCGGTGCGGCCGTACCCATCGCGGACCGGTCCGCGCAGACAGTCCCGGCTCGGTGGCCGCAAGGTATCGACATCTCGTCATGGCAGCACCCCGCTGGCGCGCAGATCGGCCGGAACGCGGTCCACCCGGCCGGCGTCACCTTCGCCATCGTCGGGGCGACCGAGGGCATGACCTACACCAGCCCGTGCTTCGCCCTCGACCGCCTCCCTGCCCTCCAGACGGGCCTGGTCGTCGGCGCGTACCACTACGCCCGGCCCACCCAGCCGATCACGGCCGCGGTCGAACAGGCCGACCGGTTCCTCGCCGTCACCGGCCTCACCCGGTCCAACGGTCATCTGGCCCCCATCCTCGATCTCGAGGCCGACGGAAGCCTGTCGGCCGACCAGCTCACCGCCTGGGCCCGCGCCTTCCTGGAGGAGGTCGAGACGAGAACCGGGCGCGCGCCCATCCTGTACACCTACCGGTCGTTCTGGAGCGACACGATGAAGAACACCACGTCATTCTCCCGCTACCCACAGTGGTTCGCCATTTACAACGGAAGCTCGGCCCCGGGCTCCCTGCCCGGCGGCTGGCAGAAGTGGGCGATGTGGCGGTTCACCTCCTCCGGGAGCGTTCCCGGCATCACCGGGAACGTCGGCATGAACGTCGTCCGCTGTGGCATCGACGCGCTGGCGGCGAACGCCGGCGGACGGGCCGGCGAGGCCGACCGGCGGTACGGCTCGGACTCCCGGGTGCGCTCGGTGCTGAGGGCCGCCGCCCGCGGCGAGGAGCCCGCCGGTGGTGGGCCGGTGGCGACAGTTCGGCCAGGGGCCGCTCTTCTGGCCGGTGGCGACCGGCGTCCACGAAGGGCCGTGCCCGGCCGGACAGCCACCGGCCGTGCGGGCCAGAGCGCGCCGGATGGATCTTCGATCAGCCGAACGTGACCCTGCGCGACGGGTCTCCAGGCCGGAATGCCGGGCAACCGGGCATGTCCAGGGCGTGCGCAGGCATGCGCGAGGCGCCCGGAGGGCACACGGAGGGTATGGCCATGTGGGCCAGCCGGCCGCCGGTGACCCAGTCGTGCCCCTTGCGCGCCGCCGGAGACCTGGCGGCCCCGGGGCCGCCAACCGACCCGAAAGCGACACCGAAGGTGACGCGACCGCGGCCCCTCCGCGGCCGCCAGCGGCCACCGGGCCCCGGGTCGCCAGGCGTCCCGCCACGCTCCAGGGAGGATTTCATGCAACCGGCACGGTCAGCGGCACGCACCAACGGATGGCTGGTATTCGCCGCGGTCATCCTCTTCATCACAGGCTTTCACAATATCATTTATGGAGTTGCCGCTCTCGACAGATACTCCTATCTCGTCACCGGCAACGGTGTGATCATCTACCAGGATCTGGACTTCTGGGGCTGGCTGCTGATAGCCATGGGCATCGTCGAGGTCGCCGTCGCGGCGGGTCTGTTCATGGGCCGGCAGTGGGCCCGCTGGGCGGCGATCGCGATCTGCACGGTCAACGTGATCGCGCACCTTGCCTTCCTCGCGGTCTTCCCGGTGTGGGCAGTCATCCTCATCGCGCTCGACGTACTCGTGATCTATGCGGTGACCAGGCCTGACACACCGCCTCGCGGGTCCTACGAGCCCTACCCCGAAACCGACCGGATCGAGGCCCGCACCGGCGGCCGGGAGTACACCGAACCATCCCGGTCCACCGTGCAAGGCACGTCCAGCACGCCGTCCGGCACGCGAGGCAGCCGGTCCGGCCCTGAGGCGCCCACTCGCTGAGCGCCCGGGAGCGAACAGCGGGAACCCGCTCGACGACGCCGGCGTTCCGGCCCTTCCACGGGCCGTGGAACGTCGGCGTCGGCCGTGTGCGCCCGGCTCCGGAAAGGCCGTCCGTCCCCCCGGGCCTTCGGGTCCGGCCCGTGGCGACGGCAGCCCGGAGCAACAACGATCAAGTAACAGCGATCAGGACGATCAGGAGTGCTGGCAGCCGCAACCGCGGCAGCCGGGAACGGCGGCGGTCAGAAACGAGGGTGGGACAATATCCGCGCCACGAACGCCGGCAGGTGGGCGGCGGCGAACGCGTCGGCGTCCCACGTCTGGTCCAGGGCGGCCGCGACGTCACGCCAGACGTAGGCCGATGCCGGCCGGCCGTCGACGAGTACGAGGCGCCGCGTCTCGTACTCGTCGCCTTCGAACGCGTCGAGAACGGCCCGCTCCGGCGGGCTGAGGCCGGACAGCGCGCGTCCGGCCACCACCGCGGCCGCCCCGGCGGCCGGCACCAGGCCCGGGTAGGCCCGACCGGGCAGCGCCGCCGCCCGCCACCCGGCGGCCGCCGCCGGCCGCGAGCACGGCAGCCGGCCGAGCAGGGCCCGGGCAACCTCCGGGAAGCACAGGGTGCCGTAGACGAACAGCTCGGACGGCCCCACGCCCGGCCTCAGGCGACCGCGTCCAGTTCGGCGCGGGTGAGGACCGGATGCAGGGTGAGGCCGAGGGCGGCGAGAGTTTCCCCGCCACCCTCCTGGCGGTCGATCACGCACAGGACGTCCTCGACGAGAGCGCCCTGCTCCCGCAGCACCCGGGCGGCTTCCACGACGGCGCCACCGCTGGTCACCACGTCCTCCACCAGGACGACCCGCAGGCCCGCGACGTCACCGCCCTCGGCGGTGCGGCAGGTGCCGTACTCCTTGGCCTTCTTGCGGACGAACCGGGCCGGCAGCCCCGTGCGCTGGGACAACAACGTGACCAGCGGAATCCCACCGAGCTCGAGGCCGGCCAGCACGTCGGTGGCCACGGGCAGCAGCGGACGCATCGCGTCGACGACGTCGGCGAGCAGCACCGGGTCGGCCTCGAACAGGTACTTGTCGAAGTACTCCCCGCTGGTCCGGCCGGAGCGCAGCCGGAACTGCCCGGTCAGATGGGACGCGGCCCGGACGCGGGCGGCAAGCGTGCCGGTATCACCCATGCCTGCGGACTCTATCCATCCCGGCGCCGGTCATCAGGGTGGAAGCTCGCCGTCCCGTGCCGGAAGAATGGTCCCGCGCCGGAAGAACGTCTGCCCCAGGACGGCGTCCATGCAGGGGCCGTGAAGAAACGCGGTGAAGAAACATCGCGATATGGATGCGTTCCGCTACCGGGCGACCACCTGGAGGTCCACCGTGCGCCCGTCAGGGTCCCGCAGGAGATGGCGGCCGGGTGGCAGCTGGAGACCGGTCGCGCCCGGATCCGCATCCACCGTGAGGCCCAGCCGCAGACGGCCGGTCGGCGGCTGCGACCGAGCGGGGTAGAACTCCAGCACGCCGCCGTCCGAGAGGGTCGCGGCCAGGTGCTCGGGCCCCGGGCCGTGGCGTTCCCGCACCAGGCGCAGCCCGAGCCCACGGTAGAACTCCTCGCAGGCAGCCAGGTCAGCGGTGTAGATCACCAGAAGACTGATCGCAGACGTCACCATCGCCGCATTTTCGGGCCCAGCCGGCGCCCCGCGTCGACGGCAACGACGTCGCGGCCCGGGAGCGGACCGAGGCGGCGCCGCGCCTCGGCGGGGACCAATGATCGCGTGCATGAATTGTGCACGAGCTACCGGCAACAGCCATGATCATCCGGGACCGGTCGCGGGCCTGAGAAAGGCCCTGGAGTGCTCTCCAGGGCCTGTGGCACAGCATGTTCCGGGTGGATCCGGGGGTGGTGGCAGGTGTTGGGTTCGAACCAACGTAGGCTGAGCCGGCGGTTTTACAGACCGCTCCCTTTGGCCACTCGGGCAACCTGCCGTTGGTGGACAGCATACGGGATGCGGCGAGCCGTTCGACGCCCCCCTCCTACCGCGGACGCCATCCCCGGTCGTCCGCCGTCCTGGGCAGACCGGGCTGGCACCGGGCCAGCACCGAGCCGGCGGCGAACCGGCGGCGAGCGGGCATGGCGAAGCCGCGACAAAGCATGAGCAGGCCGGCTTTGGCTCTCGTCGACCGCGGCCATCCAGCCATGCTGGAGTCCGGGCAGACTCGTGCCCGGACGTCGTGTGCCCGCGCGGCGTACGGGCCGCGGGCACACCGGTCCGCGCCGGGGCCGCGGGCAGCCGGGGCGACCGGCAGGCAGGCAGACAGCCCGCGGAGCGGGCGGTCCCGCGGACCAGGCAGGCTGGGCGGACCAGGCGGCCTGACGGACCGACAGGCTGCCAGAACGGGCAGAACAGGCAACGCGGCAGGCAGTGACAGACAACCGCAGACACCGAGGAGGCGCTTCGTCGTGGTGGACCCGTCGTTCGACATCGTGAGCAAGGTCGACCGTCAGGAGATCGACAACGCGATCAACCAGACCACCAAGGAGGTGCGGACCCGTTTCGACTTCCGCGACACGGCCGCGTCGGCGACGTGGTCGGGTGAGTCCATCCTGCTCACCGCGAACACCGAGGAACGGGTCAAGGCGGTGCTGGACGTCCTGCAGGAGAAGTGGGTCAAGCGCGGTATCTCGCTCAAGGCTCTGGAGCACGGCGAGCCCACTCAGTCCGGCAAGGAGCACAGGCTGGTCGTGACCGTCCAGCAGGGCATCGCCGACGACAAGGCCAAGGCGATCTCCAAGAAGATCCGGACCGACGGCCCGAAGGGGGTGCAGGCCCAGATCCAGGGGGACCAGCTGCGCGTCACCGGCAAGAAGCGGGATGACCTTCAGCGGGTTATCCAGCTGCTCAAGGAGACCGACTTCGGGGTGCCGCTCCAGTTCGTCAACTACCGCTAGCCTGCCGAAACAGCGGCTGGATGATCGACAACCGGGCATATTCCGCAAATAAGGATGCACCCCGCCCGATGGGGGGTTTCGGGCGGGGTGCCGCACGGCGAGGCCTGGGGGGTTGCCTCGCCGCGAGTCCGCGGTTGCGCGCCTACGGGGTCTGGGCCCTGAGGTTCCCGACCGGTAGCCCAGGGAGGTACCGGACCCGTGGCTCAGGCATTTTCAGAATACGACCCCTCCTCACTCGGATTCAACGGTAAGGGTCGATCCGGGCCATCTCCTCCAGCCGCTCGATCCGACGCTCCATCGGCGGGTGGGTGCTGAACATCCGGCCGAGGCCACCGCCCCGGAACGGGTTGGCAATCATGAGCGAGGACACCGGCGCCAGCTCGGAGCTCTGCGGCAGCGGCCGGGCCGCCGTGGCAGCCTGCAGTTTGCGCAGCGCGAGCGCGAGGCCCAGCGGGTCGCCGGTCAGCGTTGCGCCGGAGGCGTCGGCCTGGTATTCCCGGGCCCGGCCGATCGCGAGCTGGATGACCGCCGCCGCGATCGGTCCCAGCACGATGAACAGCATGATCTCCAGGAGGCCCGGACCGTCCTCGTCGTCCCCACGGCCCAGCCCGAAGAGGGCCGCGAACTGCGCGAAATGCGCCAGGTAGACGATGACGCTCGCGAGCGCCCCGGCGACGGACGCGATGAGGATGTCCCGGTTGTGGACGTGACTGAGCTCGTGGCCCAGGACCCCGCGCAGCTCGCGGTCGTCCATGATTTCCAGGATTCCCACGGTGCAGCAGACCGCGGCGTTGCGTGGGTTACGGCCGGTCGCGAATGCGTTGGGTGCCGCGGTCGGGCTGATGTAGAGCCGTGGCATGGGCATCCGCGCCCTGGTAGCGAGTTCGTGGACGATCGCGTACAGGCGCGGCTGCTGGATCTGGCTGACGGGATAGGCCCGCATCGCGCGCAGGGCCAGCTTGTCCGAAAAGAAGTACGAGACGCCGTTGACACCGAGGGCGAAAATGAGGGCGATCAGCAGGCCATGGCTCCCGAACAGAGAGCCGACAAGCAGAATCACCGCGGACAGTACGCCTAGCAGGACGGCGGTCTTCAGCCCGTTGAAGTGGCGGTGGGACATGGAGTCGGTGTCCTGTCGTCTCGAGGGTTGCGTCCATAGCAACGCCCGGATCGACCAGGAGCGTTCCCACCACACGTGGTCACCAATCGCAACACCTTACTCACAGAACCGCCAACGGCAGCATCAATGACCCACCGGCTGCCCGGATCCGCCGCTCCCCCGCCGATCCCTGGCCGGCCCCGGCCGCTCCCCGGTGGCGCTACCGCTCGGGCTTGCCGACGCAGCCGCCCGACGAGTTGCCCGACGAACTGCCCGACGGGGCGTACCGGTGGCGGCACCGGCCCGCCGACCAGTGTCCGGTGCCGTCGAAGTACCCGCCCCGCCCGTCGGCGTCCGGTCCGCGCGGGCTCTTCACCCGTGGGGCTCCCGTCCGTGAAGGCCCTGCCCGGCAGAACTCCGCGTGACGGGACTCCGCCCGACGGAGCTCTGCGTGCCAGGGCTCTGCATGACGGAGCTCCGCGTGCCAGGGCTCTGTGGGGCCGGGCCCTGCCCGCCGGCCGCGCGGAGGACGTCGCGGATGCCACCGGCCGGTTCGCCGCCGCCCAGCCCCGCCCGCTCGAGCTGGTCCACGGTGAGGGCCGCCAGGGCCGCGTACACCGATGCCACCGCCTGGTCACGCGCCGCGAGGGCGTCCAGGTGCGCCCGCACCGTCCCGGCGTCCCCACGCCGGACCGGGCCGGTCAGCGCCGCCGGGCCACGCTCGACGGCACCGCGCAACGACCGCTCCAGCAGCGGCGCGACAGCGTCCGCCGGCTGGTCGACGCCGAGAGCCGCCAGTAGTTCCACCGTGGCCGTGACCAGCGTCGCCAGGTAGTTGGCGCCCAGGACGATGGCGGCGTGGTAGGCCGTGCGGGCCTGCTCGGGCACCGGGACGACCCGGCCGCCGACGGCGGTCACCAGGGCGTTCGCGACCGACCGGGCTCCCGGGTCAGCGGTCACCCCGAAGCCGGCGCCCACCAGCCGGCTCGCGTCGTCGTCGGCACCGCTCAAAGTCATGATCGGATGTACTGCCGCGCGCAGCGCCCCGTGGGCGAGCACGGGGCGCAGGATGCCCGTGCCGTGCCGTCCGCTGGCGTGCGCGACGACCTGCCCGGCCCGTAGGACGCCGGCGGCGGCGATGCTTCTAGCGACATCTTCGATCGCATCGTCGGAAACTGTAAGAATAATCACATCCGATGCTTCGGCCACCGATGCCGGCGTCCCGATCGACGCCGCCGGGAAGCGGGCCCGGGCCCGCTCCAGGGCCGTCGCGGAACGCGCGTGCACCGCGACCACCGGCCAGTTGGCGCCCGACAGCGCCGTCCCGAGGGCGCTGCCCGCCCGGCCGAGGCCGACGATCCCGACCCGCGGCCCCGCCGCCGCGGGCACCGGCCCGCCCGCGGGCCGCGCGGCGGTGTCGGCGCCGCCGGCAACGCTGCCGCCAACAGCGCCGCCACCGGCAGCGTTGCCACCGGCGGTGCCGCCACTACTGACAGCGTCGCCGCTGGCAGCATCCGTATGCCTGCCCACCTGGCCATGCTCCCACCGGATCCCACGCCCCGGGCCCGCCGGCCATGGGATTCCCGGCCGGCGTAATCCGATGTGTCCGGCCGGGTATGGCCCGGGCCCGCCGGCCATAGGGTTCCCGGCCGCGGCCCTGCGCGCGCCCCACCGGACCATGGGCCCCGCGCGCAGGGCCGTGTAGCGCCGGCTCTCCGGCCCGGCGAGCTCGTCTCCGGCTCCGCTGACCCCGCACAGGGCCGGCCGGCAGGCCCTCAAGGAGTCCAGGACCGGTGGGCCTCATCCGGTCCGCCCCACAAGGATGTGGGCGGACGTCTCGGCCGGTCCGGCTCCACCGCCCCGCCGGGCGCGCCCCGCCGGCCGCGGGCGTTGTTCACCGCACGTTCTCCGCGTCTCCTCGCAAGCGGTACCCGCAACAGGTACGGGGCTGGCCGCCTGATAGCATCAGAGAGACAGGTCAGCACATCCAATTACACAATTTTTACACAAAATTTGCGGATATCCTGACAAAATCGAATTTTTTGTCATTCCGCCAGAAAACCGCAAAGTATTTCATCGCCGACATCCCAGCAGCTGGCCGACGCGCCGCCCCCATCGGGATGTGTCATATTCATCACACGGGCCTGACCCCGTCGGGACGTTGCGCCCCACGCCAATAGTCCGGCCGGTACGCTCAAGTGGTACCCGAGGAGGTTACACAACGTGTCAGGCCAGGTCAGGGATCGTCAAATCCATCGACTCGACCGGGTCGTCATCCGCTTCGCGGGCGACTCGGGCGACGGGATGCAGCTCACCGGGGAACAGTTCACCAGTGAGACGGCGGCGTTCGGCAACGACTTGTCCACCCTACCGGACTTCCCGGCCGAAATCCGCGCCCCAGCCGGCACCCCGGCCGGCGTGTCAGGATTTCAGCTCCATTTTTCCGACCACGACATCCTGACGCCCGGGGACGCCCCGAACATGCTGGTGGCGATGAATCCCGCGGCGCTGAAGTCAAATCTGAAGGACCTGCCGGCCGGCGCCGACCTCGTCGTCAACACCGACGCCTTCACCAGTGCCAACCTGAAGAAGGCCGGATATTCCTCCGACCCGCTCACCGACGGCACCCTCGACGGATACCGGGTGCACCGGGTGCCTCTGTCGTCGATGACCATCGACGCGGTGAACGCGTTGGAAAGCAGCACCGGCACCGTCAACAAGAAAGAGGCCGAGCGGGCGAAGAACATGTTCGCGCTCGGCCTGATGAGCTGGCTCTACCAGCGGCCCACCAACGGTGTCGTCGCGTTTCTTGAGAAAAAATTCGCGAAACGCCCCGAGATCGCCGCCGCGAACATCGCGGCGCTGCGTGCCGGCTACAACTACGGTGAGACGACCGAGGCCTTCGCCGTCGTCTACGAGGTCGCCCCGGCCCGGATGAAGCCCGGCCGCTACCGCCGCGTCTCCGGCAACCTCGCACTGTCCTACGGGCTGATCGCCGCCGCCGAGCTCACCGGGCTGCCGCTGTTCCTCGGCTCCTACCCGATCACCCCGGCCTCCGACATCCTGCACGAGCTGAGCAGGCACAAGCGGTTCGGGATCCGGACCTTCCAGGCCGAGGACGAGATCGCCGGCGTCGGCGCCGCCCTCGGCGCGTCCTTCGGCGGCTCGCTCGGCGTCACCACGACGTCCGGGCCCGGCCTGGCCCTGAAGACCGAGACCATCGGCCTCGCGGTGACCCTCGAGCTCCCGCTGGTCGTCGTCGACATCCAGCGGGGCGGGCCGTCCACCGGGCTGCCCACCAAGACCGAGCAGGCCGACCTCAGCATGGCCGTGCACGGCCGCAACGGCGAGGCGCCGCTGCCGGTGATCGCCCCGCGCTCCCCGGCGGACTGCTTCGACGCCGCCATCGAGGCCGCCCGGCTGGCGACGAAGTACCGCACCCCCGTCATCCTGCTCTCGGACGGCTACCTCGCCAACGGCTCGGAGCCGTGGCTGCTGCCCGACCGGGCCGACCTGCCCGACCTGCCGGTGACGTTCGCGACCGGGCCGAACCACACCGGCGACAACGGCCCGGAGTTCTGGCCGTACCTGCGCGACAACGAGACGCTCACCCGGCCGTGGGCCGTGCCCGGCACCCCCGGGCTGGAGCACCGCATCGGCGGCCTGGAGAAGGCCGACGGCTCCGGCGGGATCTCCTACGACCCGGCGAACCACGACCGCATGGTGCGCCTGCGCCAGGCGAAGATCGACGGTATCGCGCGCGACATCCCCGCTCTCGAGGTGGACGACCCCTCCGGGCAGGCCCGGGTGCTCGTCCTCGGCTGGGGCTCGACCTACGGGCCGATCGCGGCCGCGTGCCGCCGGGTCCGCGCGCAGGGGCTCCAGGTCGCCCACGCACACCTGCGCCACCTGTTCCCGTTCCCCGAGAACACCGGCGACGTGGTGCGCGCCTATGACCGGATCCTCGTCCCCGAGATGAACCTCGGCCAGCTCAGGGCCATGATCCGGGCGGAGTTCCTGGTCGACGCCATCGGCTACAACCAGGTCCGTGGGCTTCCGTTCAAGGCCGCCGAACTGGCGGGTGTCCTGGAGGACGTGATCAAGCAGTGACCGTCACGACGAACCAGACCGGTATCACCAACCGGCTGCTCGACCTCATACCCGCCGCCAGCCAGCCGCAGACCCGCAAGGACTTCACCTCCGACCAGGAGGTCCGCTGGTGTCCCGGCTGTGGTGACTACGCCATCCTGGCCACCGTCCAGGGCTTCCTGCCGGAGCTCGGGATCGCCCGCGAGAACATCGCGTTCATCTCCGGCATCGGCTGCTCCTCGCGCTTCCCGTACTACCTGAAGACCTACGGGATGCACTCCATCCACGGCCGGGCGCCGGCCATCGCGACCGGTCTCGCGGTCTCGCGGCCGGACCTGTCGGTCTGGGTCGTCACCGGTGACGGCGACGCGCTGTCCATCGGTGGCAACCATCTGCTGCACGCGCTGCGCCGCAACGTCAACATCAAGATCCTGATGTTCAACAACCGGATCTACGGGCTGACCAAGGGCCAGTACTCGCCCACGTCAGAGGTAGGGAAGGTCACGAAGTCGACCCCGTACGGCTCGCTGGACCGGCCCTACAACCCGATCTCGCTGGTGCTCGGCGCCGAGGCGACGTTCGTGGCCCGGTCGATCGACTCCGAACGCGCGCACCTGACCTCGGTGCTGCGCGCGGCCGCCACCCACCCCGGCTCGGCCTTCGTGGAGATCTTCCAGAACTGCAACATCTTCAACGACGGGGCGTTCGACGCCCTGAAGAACCGCTCGTCCAAGGACGACGCGACCCTGCGGCTGGCCCACGGTGAGCCGCTGGTGTTCGGCGCGGAACGCGACAAGGGCATCCGCCGCGCTCCGGACGGCAAGCTGGAGGTGTGCGCCGCGACCGACGAGGGCGTGCTGGTCCACGACGCCCACGCGGCCGAGCCGGGCCTGGCGTTCGAGCTGTCCCGGCTGACCGGCGATTCGGCCGGGGTCACGCCGATCGGGGTCTTCCGGGACGTCGACCTGCCCACCTACGACGAACAGCTCAACGAGCAGATCGCCGACGCCCGGGCCCGCCAGGGCGAGGGCGACCTGATACAGCTGCTGGGCAGCGGCGACACCTGGACGGTTTCCTGAGATTCACCCCCGGGACCGTCTCCGGTGGCTCTTCGGTCGTGTCCGGCCGGGAGCCACCGGAGCGGCCCGGCCGGTCGGCTCCCGACAGTTCGAGGAGCGCGCGGCCGCGGTTGCGGGCATACCCGCCGGGCCCCGCGGCACCAGCCGATCGACAGGCGTAAAATTTTCTTTTCGTACGACTTTTACGAAACAATTTCTTGTACATCCGCCGCTCCGGAGAAACTCGGGCCACCGAGGAACGCGGCTGGGATTCTTCTCCTCGGGACTCCGGTCGGGCCGGACTACACCAGGGCGGCCGCTGGCCCACTACGGATGCCGGACCGCTTCGAGCCATCCGGACAGCGGCAGGCCGCTCAGCGGAGCGAATAGCGCCTTTGATGGAAAGTTGTCCATATGGCGTCGGAACATCCGTGACCGGTCGGTTAGCATTGTGATTGCTCTGGCATCCCGAATCCGCCTTTCTGGATCTTCATAACAGCTCGGCGGGCGGTGGGGGCTCGGGGGCTACAGCTCGAGGGCTACAGCGTGGGGACTACAGCGCGGGGGCTACAGCAAGCTACCGATCCGGAGGCACAGTGCAGGACAGATCGTCCCGTTGCCGGCAGGTCCAACAGCGTTCTCCTTGGGTGCCGCTCCCCGTGGCGGGCGAGGTGAGCCGTGGGTAACCACTCCGCTGCCCGGCACTCACGGAAGCAGGCAGCAAGTGCCTCCCAGCGGGCCGTTCCCGCGCGCACACCCGCGGCCACCGGCACGCCGGGCGGCAGGAGGGCCGACGCCGGCGCGGCAACCGCCGACAGCCCGAGCGCGGCCGAGCCCGTCAGATCACCGCGGATCTTCCGGAAGCGCGACGCTGGCCCGGATGCCCGCCTGCGGCCCGTCGCGCCGGCGTTCCCCCCGCCGGTGTCGGCGCGCCCGGGAGCGATGTTCATCCCCCGCCAGCAACTGATGAACTCCGCTGAACCGGACACGCTGAGCGGGCCGTCCCCGTTCGGCGCGGACAGGGCACGGCCGGACGACCGGCAGGCACACGGCACACGCCGCGGCGCGCACCGGGAGATCCCCGTCAGACAGCCCACCGTCAGACAGCCCAGGCCGAGCCGCAACCGGCTGGTCGCCACCGGTACCGCCTCTCTCGCCGGGATATCCGCCCTGCTCACCGGCATAGCCCTGGCCGGCGCCCAGGACGAGCAGGTCGTCGACCTCGGGGCAGCCGCCGCGGCACCGTCGGTCGGGCTGGGCAGCTCGCCGTCGGTTCTCCAGCAGACGGCGGGGAGAACTTCCCGCAACGTGCACAGACCGGCGGCACGGCCGGCCGCCCCACCGCCGCAGACCGTCGTCACGCCTGGCCCGGGCTTCGCCGGGAACGACCCGCTGTGGGCAGCCGGCGCTCCCAGCCCCGCGGGCACGGATCTCCCGCAGGCCGTAGCCACCCATCCCGAGTACCCGTATCCCGCGTATTCGTACTATTCCCATGCGTACTACGCCGACGCCGCCCCCAGCGAGGCCGGCCCGCTGCCCCCGACGCCCGCGCCGGCGACACAGCCCGCCCTTGAGCAGCCCGCCTTCCCGGGCGGGGCGGTGACCGATCCGGTCGAAGTCACCCGGACCAGCGAACCATCCGCCCAGCCGACCACGACCACGCTGCGCGGCTTCGAGACAGGTCAGACACCACTGGCCGGGGCACCCGCCCCGGCGGCCGGCCTGGTGGGGGTCCCTCCCACACCCGTCCCGTCGGAGGCCCTGCCCCCCGCGGCGGCGGTGCCGGCAGCCACCGGGAGCAGCGCTTCAACCAGCCAGCCGCCGACGTCCTCCGCCGTGGCTCCGGACGCCCAGGCAGCGGCCCCGCAGCCGCACCCGGCCAGAGCGGGCGGGGCATTCGGCGACAGGCCCACCAAGCTGATCGAGTTCTACGATCCCCCGCCGTTCTCGCCGCTGAGCAGATAAGAAACCGGGTGGAAGGAAACAGCCGGATCCACCTGTGTGGGGGCCGCGCCGTCCGCGCGGCTCCCACTCCTTTCCTTCCACCCGGCTTCTTCCGCTCGGCTCCTTCAACAGTCATCCGGGCGTCCGGAGTCATCCGCTCGCCCGGAGTCATCCGGGCGTCCAGCGCATCCGGCGTTCGCATCCGGGCGCGCACAGGCCGCTCGACGCGGCCGCGAACGGGTCAGCTGGTGCGGTCGATCACGTAGTCCGCGAGTGCCGCCAACGCGGTTCTGGCCGGCCCCTCCTCCAGCCCGGCCAGGCAGCCGCGTGCCTGGCCCGCCCAGCGCGCCACCTCACGGCGGGCACGTCCCATGGCCGGATGGCCGCGCAGCAGGTCCAGCGCCTCGGCGAGCGCGCCTTCCGCCGCGAAGCCGTCCTTCATCAGGCCGCGCAGCCGGGCCGCGGCGGCGTCGTCCTCCTCAAGCGCGTAGAGCACCGGCAGCGTGGGAATCCCCTCCCGCAGGTCCGTCCCGGGTGTCTTACCCGAGGCGGCCTGGTCGGAGGCGACGTCGATGAGATCGTCGGAAAGCTGGAAGGCCACCCCGAAGTAGCCGCCGAAGGCGGCCAGGGCGTCCACGGTGAGCGGATCGGCCCCGGCCAGCATCGCGCCGAGCCGGCCGGAGGTGGCGATCAGTGACGCGGTCTTCTCCCTGATCACACGGAGGTGATGCTCGACCGGGTCCTGTCCCGGTACCGGCCCGACGGTCTCCCGGATCTGCCCCTCGCACAGGGTCGCGATCGTGCGGGCCAGGATGCGGGTGGCCTCCGGCCCCAGGTCGGCGGTGATATCCGAGGCCCGGGCGAAGAGGAAGTCGCCGGTGAGGATCGCGATCGTGTTGGTCCACCGGACGTTCGCCGACGCCGCTCCCCGCCGCAGCGGCGCCTCGTCCATGACGTCGTCGTGGTACAGCGTCGACAGGTGGGTGAGCTCGATGGCGACCGCGGCCGGCAGCACGCCGACGGCGTCCGGGTCACCAAAATGGGCCGCGAGCAGGACGACCATCGGCCGGAAACGCTTGCCGCCGGCGTCCACCAGATGCCGGGACGTCTCGGTGACGAACGGCACGTCGCTGCGGACGGCGTCGCGTAGCAGCCGTTCGACCTCGTGGAGGCCGCGACGGACAGCCTGCTCCAGATCAGGGTCGGTCCTGATCCCCACGAGGTTCAGCCCCGTTGCGCTCATGTGGATTCCCTGGGCGTCAGCGTACGAAGCCGGACGTGGCCGCGGTACCGGCGAGATCGAGCAGAGGCTGTGGCGCGACTCCCAGCAGGAGCGTCACGACCGCGCCGATGCCGACGGCCGCGTAGGTGAGTGTCGGACGAGTGACAATTATGGGGCCGTCCGCACCCGGTTCCTGGAAGAACATCAGAACGATCACTCGGACGTAGAAGAACGCGGCGATCGCGCTGGTGACCAGGGCGACGACCACCAGCGGCGTCGCGTCACCGGCGATCGCGGCCTCGAAGACGGCGAACTTCCCGGTGAATCCGCTGGTGAGCGGGATGCCGGCCAGGGCGAGGAGCAGGAAGGCGAAGATCCCCGCGAGCAGCGGTGAGCGCCGCCCGAGCCCCTGCCACTGGGACAGGTCGCTCGCCTCGCCGTCCGCCGTCCGCACCAGGGTGACCAGAGCGAACGTGGCGATCGTGGTGAAGCCGTAGGCGACCAGGTAGAACAGGGAGCCGCTCAGCCCGTCGCTGTTGGCCGCGGCGAGCCCGGTGAGCAGGAAGCCGGCGTGGGCGATCGCCGAATAGGCGAGCATCCGCTTGATGTCACGCTGGGTCAGTGCCAGCACCGCGCCGACCACCATGGTCAGAATCGCGATGATCCAGACTATCGGCCGCCAGTCCCAGCGCAGCCCGCCGAAGGCGACGTAGAACAGCCGCAGCAGCGCGCCGAACGCCGCCACCTTCGTGCCCGCGGCCATGAAGGCCGTGATCGGGGTCGGCGACCCCTGGTAGACGTCCGGTGTCCAGGAGTGGAACGGCGCGGCGCCGACCTTGAAGAACAGGCCGATGCCGAGCAGGGCCACCCCCAGGTAGAGGTAGGTGTCGTTCGCGCCGACCGTGCCCGCGGCATCGGCGATCCGGCCGAGGCTGACGCTGCCGGCGTAGCCGTAGATGAAGGCCAGGCCGTAGATGAAGAACGCCGAGGAGAAGGCGCCGAGCAGGAAGTACTTCATCGCCGCCTCCTGGGAGAGCAGGCGGCGGCGGCGGGCCAGGCCTGCGAGCAGGTACAGCGGCAGGGAGAGGATCTCCAACGCGACGAACATGATCAGAAGCGTGTTCGAGGAGACGAACAGCAGCATCCCGGCCACCGAGAACGCCATCAGCGGGTACGCCTCGGTCTGCACGGCCGCGGAGGAACGCTGGGCGGTCGCGCCCGGCGACCCCGGGGTGATCGCCGCCGACGCCACGATCGCCCCGCCGGAGGAGTCCAGCCGCCGCTCGGCGACCAGCAGCACCGCCAGCAGGGCGAAGAGCAGGATGGCGCCTTCCAGGAACAGGGCCGGGCCGTCGATGGCCAGCGCCCCGGCCGCGAGCACCTGCCGTCGGGCGTGCAGCAGGACGACCGCCACGAACGCGGCCACGAACCCGGCCGCGGCCAGCAGCGGCTGGATGCCCCGGCGGGCCCTGGCCGGCGCGAACGCGTCGACGAGCACACCCGCCAGCGCCACCCCGAAGACGATGAGGATCGGGCTCAGCGCGCTGTACTGGATCGCCGGGACGTCGATCGTCCCCTGCGCGCCCTGGGCCAGCACCTGCGGGGCGGCGATGGCGGATGCTGTGGCGCTCACGAGTGGCCTCCGGCCTGGCTTGCGTTCACGGGGGCGGTTGGTGTGGGGTCGGTGTGCCCGGCATCCTCGAACGTCGCCGTGACAGTCGGCCGGACGATGTCGATGAGCGGCTTCGGGTAGATGCCGAGGGCGATGATCAGAGCGACCACCGGTGCGACGACGATCTTCTCGCGGACGCTGAGATCGAGCACTCCACGAGCATCCTCGGACACCACCGGTCCTGTCATCGTCCGCTGGTAGAGATAGAGGATGTAGATCGCGGCGAGCACGATGCCGGCGGTGGCCACGATGGCCAGCGCCCGGTACCGGGTGAACGTCCCGGCCAGCACCAGGAACTCACTGACGAAGCTGTTCAGGCCGGGCAGCGCCAGCGACGACAGCCCGGCGATGAGGAAGACGCCGGCCAGCACCGGTGTGACCTGCGCCATACCGCGGTAGGCCCCCACGTCCCGGCTGCCGCGCCGGGCCACCAGGAAGCCGACGACGAGGAAGAGCAGGCCCGTCGACAGCCCGTGGTTGACCATGTAGAGGACGGCACCGGTGCCCGCCTGCGACGTCAGCGCGAAGGTGCCCATCGCGATGAAGCCGAAGTGGGCCAGCGAGGTGTACGCCACCAGGCGTTTCATATCCCGCTGGCCGATGGCGAGCAGTGCCCCGTAGAAGATCCCGATCACCGCCAGCGCGAGCACCACGGGCGCGAAGTAGGACGACGCGTCCGGGAACAGCGGGATGCAGTAGCGGATCAGCCCGAAGGTCCCGACCTTGTCCAGGACGCCGACCAGCAGGATCGCGCCGCCGGTCGGCGACTGCGCGCCCGCGTCCGGCAGCCAGGTGTGGAAGGGGAACAGCGGCGCCTTGATGGCGAAGGCGATGAAGAAGCCCAGGAAGAGCAGCTTCTGCACGCCAGGGGTGATGTCCAGCTGGCGCAGGGTGGCGAAGTCGAAGGTGCCGGTGCCGAGCTGGTCGGACGAGACCACGTAGAGACCGATCACCGCGGCCAGCATGAGCAGCCCGCCGAACAGGCTGTAGAGCAGGAACTTCACCGCCGCGTAGGACCGCTGCGCCTGCTCCTTCACCGGCCCGTAGCTCCCGATCAGGAAGTACATCGGGATCAGCATCGCCTCGAAGAAGACGTAGAACAGGAAGACGTCGGTGGCGGCGAACACCCCGACCATCCCCGCCTCGAGCGCGAGCAGCAGCGCGAAGAACGCCGGGACGCTGCGCCTGCCCGCCACCGGCGCGCCGTCCGGGGAGGCGGCGTCGACCTCGTCCCAGGAGGCCAGCACGACGATCGGCACCAGCAGCGTCGCGAGCAGGATCAGCACCAGCGAGATCCCGTCGGCGCCCACCGAGTAGGAGATGCCGAACTGCTTGATCCAGGAGTACTTCTGGGAGAACTGGAAGCCGGCCTTTGCCGGCTCGTACGCGATGGTCGCCAGCAGCGCCAGCACGAACTCCACCAGCGTGACCGCCAGCGTGACCTGCTTGGCCAGCGTGCCCAGCCGTCGCGGGACGGCCGCGACGACGACCGCCGCGGCGGCCGGGATGATCAACAGGAGGGTCAACCACGGGAAACTGTTCACGTCATCCGGTCCTTACCAGCAGCGCCGTCATGACCACGAGGACAGCACCTCCCAACATCGACAGCGCGTAGGAGCGGACGAACCCGGTCTGGGTGCGGCGCAGCCGCCCGGACAGGCCGCCGATCCCGGCGGCGGTGCCCCGGACCAGCCCGTCCACCCCGACCGTGTCCAGCCAGACCAGGAAGCGGGTGAGGTACTGCCCCGGGCGCATGAACACGGTCTCGTTGAACGTGTTGGCGTAGAGATCGTGCCGGGCGGCCACGGTGACCAGCCCGACCTCGGAGTCGGGGCGGCCGACGGCCTCCACCGGGCGGAGCTGGTAGCGCAGGTAGGCCCCGGCGAAGCCGCCGGCGGCGACCAGCAGGGTGAGCGCCGTGACCACCGCCGGGGAGAGCGTGTGTGCGCCCTCCTCGTGCCCCTCGCCGAACACCGGTGCCAGCCAGTCCTGCAGGGTGCCGCCGACGATGAACAGCCCACCGGCGAACACCGAGCCCACGGCCAGCAGCGCCATCGGCCCGGTCATCACCCTCGGGGACTCGTGGGGGTGCTTCGCGTGTTCGCCCGAGGACGACCAGCGGCGCTCCCCGTGGAAGGTCAGCAGGAACAGCCGGGTCATGTAGAAGGCGGTGATGCCCGCGCCGAGCAGCGCGGTCAGGCCGAGCAGGTACCCGCTGGTGCCGCCCTTGTCGAAGGCGGCCTCAATGATCTTGTCCTTGGTGAAGAACCCGGACAGCGGGGGAAGGCCGATGATGGCCAGGTAGCCGAGGCCGAAGGTGGCCCAGGTGACCGGCATCAGCCGCCACAGGCCACCGTATTTCCGCATGTCCTGTTCGTCGTCCATCGCGTGGATCACCGAGCCGGAGCCGAGGAACAGGCCGGCCTTGAAGAAGCCGTGCGCCAGCAGGTGCGCGATGCCGAGCGCGTAACCGGCCGGGCCCAGCCCCACGGCGAGGAACATGTACCCGATCTGGCTCACCGTCGAGTAGGCGAGCACCTTCTTGATGTCGTCGTAGGCGCAGCCGATGACGCAGCCGATGATGATCGTTACGGCGCCGATGATGACGACCACCGTCCGGGCGGCCTGGGTCTCGGTGAAGATCGGGCTGGCGCGGGCGATGAGGTAGACCCCGGCGGTCACCATGGTGGCGGCGTGGATGAGCGCGGAGATCGGGGTCGGGCCCTCCATCGCGTCCGGCAGCCATGCCTGCAGCGGGAACTGGCCGGACTTGCCGCAGGCGCCGAGCAACAGCAGCAGGGCGATCGCGGTCAGCGTGCCGTACCCGATGACGTCGGCGGCGGCGGCGCCGAGCACCGAGTCGTAGTTCGTGCTGCCCACCGTGGCGAACATCAGCATGATGGCCAGGGCGAGCCCCACGTCGCCGACCCGGTTCATGTAGAAGGCCTTGTTGGCCGCGGTCGCCGCGGCCGGCTTGTACTCCCAGAACTTGATCAGCAGGAAGGACGACAGGCCGACCAGTTCCCAGCCCGCGTACAGGACGAGGAAGTTGTCCCCGAGGACGAGCAGCAGCATGGACGCCAGGAACAGGTTCATGTAGGCGAAGAACCTGCGCCGCCCGGGATCGTGCGCCATATAGCCGATCGAGTAGATGTGGATCAGCGTCCCCACGCCGGTGATCAGCAGCACGAAGACCGCGGAGAGCTGGTCGAAGAGCAGGCCGGCATCCACCTGGAAGCCGTTGACCGAGATCCAGGAGAACAGGTGCTGGGCGACCTGCCGGTCATCGGCGGCCCGGCCGCGCAGCCCGAAGAACAGCACCAGCCCCACGACGAAGCTCGCCGCGGAGGCCGCGGTGCCCAGCAGATGGCCCCAGCGGTCGGTCCTCCGCCCGCCGAGCAGCAGGATCAGCGCCCCCGCCAGCGGGAGCACCAGCAGCAGCCACGTGGCCGAGAACACGCCGCTGGCCGCCGCGTATCCCACCTCGTGTCCCACCTCATGCGGCATGGGGTACCTCGCCCTCGAAGAGGCGGCCGGCAAGGAGGCGGCCGGCTGGCCGGTGGCCGTCAGGCAGGTGCTCGTCAGGCAGGTGGCCGTCGGATGCACGGCCCTCGGATGCCCTGCCGCCACACGCGTCGACACCACGCGTGTCGACACGGTGCGTATGGCCGTGGGGTATATGCGTCACTGCACTCATCGTCCGTTCTGCCGTGACCGGGGTCCCGGCCACCACGTCCCACCGGCGCCTGGTGAGATCGTCACCGGTGACACACCTGAGGAACTGGCTAGTACTTGAGCAGGTTCACGTCGTCCACCGAGGCGGACCGGCGGGTGCGGAAGATCGTAAGAATGATCGCCAGGCCGATGACCACCTCGGCCGCGGCCACCACCATCACGAAGAACGCCATGATCTGGCCGTCCAGGGTGCCGTTGATCCTGGAGAAGGTGACCAGGGTCAGGTTCGCCGCGTTCAGCATCAGCTCGACGCACATGAAGACGACGATCGCGTTACGGCGCAGCAGGACACCGACCGCGCCGATGGTGAACAGCAGCGCGGCGAGGATCAGATAGTTCGCGGGGTTCACCGGCCCGTCCCCTTCCCGGCCCCGACCGGACGCTGGTTGCCGCGGCCATGCGCCCCGGCGCCGTTGTCGCCGTCACCGGGAGCCCCGGCGTCCCCAGGGCTCCCGGCGTCGCGGCCCGCGCCGGGACCGGCACCGCCGGGCAGGCCCGCCGGCAGCCGGGCGTCCTGGGGCCGGGCGTAGACGGCCGGCCCGGGGATCGGGGTGACCCGGCCCCCGTCGGCGAACCGGCGCCGCAGCATCTCCCGCTGCGTCACCTTGCCGTCGACCCGTTCCCGGTGCCCGAGGATCATGGCGCCGACCGCGGCGATGATGAGCAGCGCGGAAATGATCTCGAACGCGAACACGTAGTCGGTGAACAGCAGGCGGGCGATCGCCTGGATGTTGCCGCCGTCGTTGGCGGCCGTGAGCCCGGCCGCGGTGGTGCCGTTGTTGATCACGCCGCCGATCGGGAACACCAGCAGCCCGGCGAACCCGAACCCCAGGATGATCGCGGCCACCCGCTGGCCGCGCAGGGTCTCCACCAGGGAGTCGGAGGAGTCCACCCCGACCAGCATCAGCACGAACAGGAACAACACCATGATTGCCCCGGTGTACACGACGATCTGCACGAAACCGAGGAACGGCGCGTCCTGCAGCAGGTAGAAGACAGCCAGGCAGAAGAAGTTCGTCACCAGCAGCAGCGCCCCGTGCACGGCGTTGCGGGCGAGCACCATGCCCAGTGCCGCGAGCACCGCCACCGGGGCGAGCACCCAGAACGTCGCGGCCTCGCCGGTGGACGTCCGGGTGATCTCCCCCGCCGCCTGGGCCAGGATCTGCGCGCTCATCGGGCCGGCTCCGGCTCGCTGTCCAGGCCGGGCGCGTCCGCGCCGGCGCCGGAGAGACCGGATGCGTCGAAGGGGCCGGCGCGGTCCGGGTCGAACCGGTAGTAGTCCGTCTCGCTGTCACCGAGGAACATCGGATGCGGCGGCGCCGTCATCCCCTCGCCCAGCGGGGCGAGCAGCTGCTCCTTGGTGAAGATGAGGTCCGTCCGGCTGTCGTCGGCGAGCTCGTAGTCGTTGGTCATGGTCAGCGCCCGGGTCGGGCACGCCTCAATGCACAGGCCGCACAGGATGCAGCGCAGATAGTTGATCTGGTAGACGCGCCCGTAGCGCTCCCCGGGGGAGTAACGCTGCTCCTCGGTGTTGTCCGCGCCCTCCACGTAGATCGCGTCGGCCGGGCAGGCCCACGCGCACAGCTCGCAGCCGACGCACTTCTCCAGCCCGTCGGGATGCCGGTTGAGCTGGTGGCGGCCGTGGAAACGAGGCGCGGTCGGCTTCTTCTCCTCCGGATACTGCTCGGTCGTCGGCTTCTTGAACATGGTCGAGAAGGTGACGCCGAATCCCTTGTACGGGTCGAGGATCCCCATGGCTCAGCTCTCCTGCCGCGGTCCACCCGCGACGATGACGGTGGCGGACGACGACCGGTCCGGGCCGGTGACGGAGGCGGCCGGCCGGCCGCGCCGGCCGCGTCGGCCGTAGCGGCGGGCGGCGGCCACGGGATCCGGTCCAGACTGGGCGCGTTACGGATGCGCTCCTGCTCGGCGGCCTCAAGACGTTCCCGGTGTTTGCGCGCACCGGGATCGATGATCGTGACGATGAGCAGGATGCCGGTGGCGATCCCGAAACCGATCAGCCACGGCGTCCGGTCGGTGACGTTCTCCCGGTAGACCTTGAAGGTCGCCACGGCGAGCAGCCACACCAGCCCGACCGGGATCAGGACCTTCCAGCCGAACGCCATGAACTGGTCGTAGCGCAGCCGGGGCAGCGTGCCGCGCAGCCAGATGAACAGGAACAGGAACGCCAGCAGCTTCAGCACGAACCAGATCACCGGGAACCAGCCGGTGTCGAAGTGCGAGAAGTACGGGATCGGCGGCGGCTGCCACCCGCCGAGGAACAGCGTCGTCGCCACCGCGGACACGGTCACGGTGTTGATGTACTCGGCGAGGAAGAAGAACGCGAACTTGATCGAGCTGTATTCGGTGTGGAAACCACCGACCAGCTCGCCTTCGGCCTCGGGCAGGTCGAACGGCGTCCGGTTCGTCTCACCCACCATCGCGATGCAGTAGATGATGAAGGACGGCACCAGCACCACGTTCCACCAGTGGCTCTGGCCCTCCACGATGCCCGAGGTGGACAGCGTCCCGGAGTTGAGGAAGACCGCGACGAAGGACAGCCCCATCGCGACCTCGTAGGAGATGATCTGCGCCGCCGAGCGCAGCGACCCCAGCAGCGGGTAGGTCGACCCGCTCGCCCAGCCGGAGAGGATCAGCCCGTACACGCCCAGCGACGAGGCGGCCAGCACGAACAGGATGGCCACCGGCAGGTCCGCGAGCTGCAGGCTGGTGTGCTCACCGAAGATCGACACCTCGGGCCCGAACGGGATCACCGCGAACGCGAGGAACGCCGGGATCGCCGAGACGATCGGGGCGAGGATGAAGACCGGCCGGTCGGCGAGAACCGGGATGATGTCCTCTTTGAGCATGAGCTTCACGCCGTCGGCGAGGCTCTGCAGCCAGCCCTTGGGGCCGTGCCGGTTGGGGCCGACACGCTGCTGCATCCGGGCCACGACCTTGCGCTCGAACACGATCGCGAACAGCGTTATCAGCAGCAGGAAGGCGAAGACCGCCACGGCCTTGAGCAGGATCAGCCAGAACGGGTCGTCACCGAAGACGGCCAGGTCCGGGTCGGTGGCACCGGCCGCCAGCACCGGCGCGAACGAGGGTGAGTAGCTCATGACCGGCCTTCCGCGCCGCTGCCCGCGACGGCGTCGACAAGATCATGGCCGCCGTCCGGGGCGCCGGCGGCCACACTGATGTTCACCACTTCGCCGGCACGCCCGGCGAGCGAGGCACGGACGTGGGAGCCCGGTGAGAAGGCCGGCAGCCACACCACCCGGTCGGGCATCGAAGTGATCTCCAGGGGGAGGGTGATGGTGCCGCGGCCGGTGCTGACGCTGACGGGCGCGCCGTCGACCGCGCCGATCTCACCGGCCGTCACCGCCGACAGCCTGACCCGCGGCGGGCGGGCCGTCCCGGCGAGGTAGGGCTCGCCGTCGAGCAGCCGGCCGTCGTCGATCAGCTGGTGCCAGCTGGCGAGCACCGCCTGGCCCGGTGCCGGCTCGGGCAGCGCGGGCTGCTCGGCCGCCGGCGCCGGCACGCGGTTGATCCCGGCACCGGCACGGCCGAACCTCGCCAGCTCGCGCGCGGCCACCCCGGGGTCGTCCACACCGAGGGCGATCCCCATCCGGGCGGCCAGGATGTGCAGCACCCGCAGGTCCGGCAGCGCGGCGGTCTCCAGGGCCCGCTGGAACGCGCGCAGGCGTCCCTCCCAGTTGACGAACGAGCCCGCCTTCTCCGCCACCGGCGCGACCGGCAGGACCACGTCGGCGAGTTCGGTCACCGCGGAGGCGCGCACCTCCAGGGACACGCAGAACGGCACGGAGGCGATCACCTTCAGGGCGGCGGCCGGATCGGGCAGGTCGTGGACGTCCACCCCGGCGACGACGAGCCCGTCGAGCTCACCGGCGGCAGCGGCGGCGAGGATGGCCGCGGTGTCCCGGCCCGGCTCGGCCGGGACGACGGCACCCCAGATCTCCTCGGCCTCGGCGCGGGCCACCGGATCCGCCACCGGGCGCCCGCCCGGCAGCAGCGATGGCAGTGCGCCGGCGGCGAGCGCGCCGCGCTCCCCGGCCCGGCGTGGCACCCAGGCCAGCCGCGCGCCGGTCGCCTCGGCCAGCCGCAGCGCCGCGGTCAGCGTCCCGGGGGCCTGCGCGGCGCGCTCCCCCACCAGGATCACCGCCCCGTCGGCGCGCAGCGCGGCGGCCGCCGCGGACTGGGTCCCGTCCTGAATCCTGTTGACCGGCCCGGCCAGGGCGGCCAGGGCGGCGGCTTCGGCTCCGGGGACGACCGGCAGCAGCGTCCCGGAGATCTTCGACAGCCCGCGGGTGGCCAGCGGGGCCAGCGAGAAGATCGCCGTGGTCTGCTTCTGCGCGGCCTTGCGCAGCCGCAGGAAGATCGTCGGCGCCTCCTCCTCGGGCTCGAGCGCGACCAGCAGGACGCCGGGCGCGGCTTCCAGACCGGCGTGGGTGACCCCGATGCCGGTGCCGGCGACCGCGTGGGCGAGGAACGCCTCCTCCTCGGCCGAGTGCGGCCGGGCCCGGAAGTCCACGTCGTTGGTGCGCAGGGCGACGCGGGCGAACTTGGCGTAGGCGTAGGCGTCCTCACGGGTGAGCCTGCCGCCGGCGAGCACGCCGACGCCGTGGCGGTCCCGGCATTCGGCCAGCCCGCGGGCGGCGAAGGCCAGCGCCTCGCTCCACGACGCCTCGACCAGCTCCCCGGTGGCGTCGTCACGGACCAGCGGGGTGCGCAGCCGGTCGGCGCCGTCGGCGTAGGTGAAGGCGAACCGGCCCTTGTCGCAGTTCCACTCCTCGTTGACGGCCGGGTCGTCGGCGGCGAGCCGGCGCCGGACCTTGCCGCGGCGGTGGTCGGTGCGCAGCGCGCAGCCGGCCGCGCAGTGCTCACACGCGGTCGGGGTGGACACCAGGTCGAACGGCCGGGCCCGGAACCGGTAGGCCGCGCTGGTCAGCGCGCCCACCGGGCAGATCTGCACGGTGTTGCCGGAGAAGTAGGACTGGAACGGCTCGTCCTCGCTGATCGAGACCTGCTCGTTGGCGCCCCGCTCGAACAGTTCGATGAAGGGGTCGCCGGCGATCTGCGCGGAGAACCGGGTGCAGCGCGCGCACAGCACGCAGCGCTCCCGGTCGAGCAGGATCTCGCTGGAGATGGCGACAGGCTTCGGGTAGGTCCGCTTGGCCTCCCGGAACCGTGAGACGGCGCCACCGTTGGCCATCGACTGGTTCTGCAGCGGGCACTCGCCGCCCTTGTCGCAGACCGGGCAGTCCAGCGGATGGTTGAGCAGCAGGAACTCCAGCGTCCCCGCCTGCGCCTTCTGCGCCACCGGCGAGGTGAGCTGGGTGCGCACGACCATGTCGGCCGCGACCGTGGTCGTGCAGGAGGCGACCGGCTTGCGCTGGCCCTCGACCTCGACGATGCACTGCCGGCAGGCGCCGACGGGGTCGAGCAGCGGATGGTCGCAGAACCGCGGGATCTCGATCCCGAGCAGCTCGGCGGCCCGGATGATCAGTGTCCCCTTCGGGACGCTGACCGCGATGCCGTCGATGGTCAGGGTGACGAGATCCGGCGGCGCGGGCTCGGCCGGGGGCTGCGAGGCGCTGCTCTTCGACACGGTTGTCATAGTGATCAGTGAGCTCCCGCGAAGGCGTCCGGCGTGCCGGCGACGCGGTCGGTGGGGGTGGCCGGGACGAACTCGTCCCGGAAGAACTTGATCCCGGAGACGATCGGTGAGGTGGCGCCGTCGGCGAGCGCGCAGAAGGCCCGGCCGAAGATGTTGTCGCAGGCGTCGACAAGGGTGTCGACGTCCTCGGCGTCGCCGTCACCGCGTTCGAGCCGGGAGAGGATCTGGACCATCCAGGTGGTGCCCTCGCGGCAGGGCGTGCATTTGCCGCAGGACTCGTGCGCGTAGAACTGGGTGAGCCGCCGGACGACCTTGAGCATGTCCACGGTCTCATCCATGAGCATGATGGCGGCGGTGCCGAGCAGGGAGCCAGCCTCGGCGACCCCCTCGAAGTCCAGCGGGACGTCGAGATGGTCCGCGGTGAGCATCGGCGTCGAGGAGCCGCCGGGCGTCCACGCCTTCAGCCGCCGGCCGCCGCGGATGCCGCCGGCGAGATCCAGCAGCTCGGCGAGGGTGGTCCCCATCGGCGCCTCGTACTGGCCCGGGCGGGTCACGTGCCCGGACAGGCTGTAGATCTTCGGCCCCGGCGAGCGCTCCCGGCCCATCGAGCGGAACCACTCCACCCCGCGCCGGATGATGAACGGCACGGTGGCGATGGTCTCCACGTTGTTGACCACGGTCGGGGACGCGTACAGCCCGTGGGTCGCCGGGAACGGCGGGCGCAGCCGGGGCTGGCCGCGGCGGCCCTCCAGCGAGTCCAGCAGCGCGGTCTCCTCGCCGCAGATGTAGGCGCCGGCCCCGGAGTGGACGACCAGGTCCAGGTCGAAGCCGCTGCCGAGGATGTCACGGCCGAGGTAGCCGGCCTGGTACGCCTCGGCGACCGCGGCGCGCAGCCGGCGCCCGCAGTGCACCAGCTCCCCGCGCAGGTAGATGAAGGCGCGGTGGGCCCGCACCGCGTAGGAGGCGATGATGATGCCCTCCACCAGCGAGTGCGGGTCGGCCATCATCAGTGGCGCGTCCTTGCAGGTGCCGGGCTCGCCCTCGTCCGCGTTGATCACCAGGTAGTGCGGCTTGTCGTCGCCCTGCGGGATGAAGCTCCACTTCATCCCGGTGGGGAAGCCGGCACCGCCGCGGCCGCGCAGCCCGGAGTCCTTGACAATCTTGATGATGTCGTCCGGGCCCAGCTCCAGGGCCTGCCGCAGCGCCTGGTAGCCGTCGGTGCTCTCGTAGACGGCCAGTGTCCAGGAGCCGGGGGTGTTCCAGCGTCCGGTGAGGACCGGGGTAACCGGCATGGTCAGCTCCCCTTCGTCGAATCGTCGGTCCGCGCGGCCTTGGCGGGAGTGGCCTTGGCGGGAGCGGCCTTGGCGGGAGCGGCCTTGGCGGGAGCGGCCTTGGCGGGA
>NZ_CEVIVC010000002.1:3912-10302 GCF_982290645.1 Protofrankia sp. CiP1_Cm_nod4 | reverse complement strand
TGGCCGGGGCGCCGCCGGCCGGGCCGGCGACCGTGGCGTCGGCGGTGTCCGTGACCAGCAGCCCGGCGATGGACGGGTCACCCACGCCCGGGCCGGCGGCCGCCTCGGGCCTCGGGTCGGGGAGGCCGGCGAGCTGCCGGGACGCCTCGGCGAACGTGCACAGCGGCGCGCCCCGGGTCGGGGCCGGCCGCTCGCCGCGGCGCAGCGCCTCCACGATCTCGCTCGCGGACTGCGGGTCGACCTGGTCGAAGAACTCGTAGTTGACGGTCAGCACCGGCGCGTAGTCGCACGCGGCCAGGCACTCGGCGTGCTCGAGGGTGATCGTGCCGTCCGCGGTGGTCTGGTCGTGCCCGACCCCGAGCTCCCGCGAGAGGCGGGCGTAGACCTCCTCGCCGCCGAGCAGCGCGCAGGAGAGGTTGGTGCACACCGACACCAGCCAGTCGCCGACGGGCCGGCGCTTGTACATCGTGTAGAAGGTGGCGACCGCGCTGACCTCGGCATGGGTGATGCCGAGCGCGGAGGCGCAGAACTCCACCCCCTCGGCGGTGACGCAGCCGTCCTCGGCCTGCACGAGGTGCAGCAGGGGCAGCAGTGCCGACCGGGAGTGCCCGGCCGGGTACTGTGCGATGATGTCCGCTGCCGCGGCGCGGGTTTCTTCGGTGAGCGGCACTACCGGTCAACTCCCCCCAGGACTGGGTCGACGGAGGCCACGCCGACGATCACGTCCGCGACCTGCCCGCCTTCGGTCATCGCCGGGACCGCCTGCAGGTTGACGAAGCTTGGTTCCCGGACGTGGACGCGGTACGGCCTGGTGCCGCCGTCGCTGACCACGTGGTAGCCCAGCTCGCCGCGGGGCGACTCCACGGCCGTGTACACCTGCCCGGCCGGCACCCGGAAGCCCTCGGTGACCAGCTTGAAGTGATGGATCAGGGCCTCCATCGAGGTGCCCATGATCGTACGGATGTGGTCGAGGGAGTTGCCCATCCCGTCGCTGCCGATCGACAGCTGGGCCGGCCAGGCGATCTTCTTGTCCGCGACCATCACCGGGCCGGGCTTCAGCCGGTCCAGGCACTGCTCAACGATCTTCAATGACTCGCCCATCTCCGCCAGCCGCACCAGGTAGCGGGCGTAGGAGTCGCCGTCCAGCGAGGTGGGGACCTCGAACTCGTAGGTCTCGTAGCCGCAGTACGGGATGGTCTTGCGCAGGTCCCACTCCAGCCCGGCGGCACGCAGCACCGGGCCGGTCACGCCGAGCGCGATGCAGCTGGCCGCGTCGATGTAGTTGACATCGACCATGCGGCCCTTCCAGATCGGCTGCCCCGACAGCAGGGCGTGATACTCCTTGATCCGTTTGGGCATGTCGACGAGGAACGCCTGGATGTCGCGGATGACGTCGTCCGGAAGGTCCTGGGCCAGCCCGCCGGGACGGACGTAGGCGTGGTTCATCCGCAGCCCGGTGATCGCCTCCAGGAGATCGAGGATCTTCTCCCGCTCCCGGAAGCCGAAGATCATCCCGGTGGTGGCCCCGATCTCCATGGCGCCGGTGGCCAGCCACACCAGGTGCGAGGCGATCCGCTGCAGCTCCATCACCAGCACCCGGATGACCGTGGCCCGCTCGGGGACCTCGTCGGTGATGCCGAGCAGCTTCTCCACCGCCAGGCAGTAGGCCGTCTCGTTGAACAGCGGCGCGAGGTAGTCGGCGCGGGTGAGGAAGGTGACCGCCTGCGTCCAGGTGCGGAACTCGCAGCTCTTCTCGATCCCGGTGTGCAGGTAGCCGATGACGACCTGGGTCCGGGTGACCGTCTCGCCCTCGATCTCCAGGACGAGCCGCAGCACCCCGTGCGTGGACGGGTGCTGGGGGCCCATGTTGACGGTGAGGCGCTCGGAGTAGTCCTCGCCGCCGATCACCTGCTCCCAGTCACCGCCGGTGACAGTGTAGACCCGCTCCCCCGCCGACTCGGTGAAGCCGGCCTCGTAGGCGTCGCCGTATCCGGGAGCGTCGTCGTACTCAGGAGCGTTGTTCTGTCCGGGAGCGTCGACGGGCGGTCCGGCGGATGTGGTGGGGCCGGCCGCGGCGGTGAACGCGGCTGACGTGTCGAACGTGTGGGTCATAACGAACCTCGTAGACAAAGACGACACGGGGTGGAACGCCGCCGCGGGCCACCGGCCACGGCGCTCATGCCGGACAGCGCACTCGTACCGGCTGTACCGGACAGGCTGGTCATGAATAGCTCCGGCGGCTGTCCGGGGCCGGTACCTGGGCGCCCTTGTAGTCGACCGGCACGCCGCCGAGCGGGTAGTCCTTGCGCTGCGGGTGGCCGACCCAGTCGTCCGGCATCATGATCCGCTCCAGGCCGTCCCGGCCGGAGAAGACGATGCCGAACAGGTCGTAGGCCTCCCGCTCGTGCCAGTCCGCGGTCGGCCAGACATCCATGACGCTGGGGACGGCCGGGTCGTCGTCGGCCACCGAGACCTCCAGCCGGACGCGGCGGCGCCAGGTCATCGACGTCAGGTGGTAGACGGCGTGCAGCCGGCGTCCGGTCGGGTCCTCGGGATAGTCCGCGCCGGAGACGCTGGAGAGCAGCTCGAAGCGCAGCTGCGGGTCGTCCCGCAGGGTCTGGGCGACCGCGGGCAGATGGTCGCGCCGGACGTGCAGGGTCAGCTCCCCGCGGTCGACGACCACCCGTTCGAGCGCGTCGGTGAGCTGCGGGAAGGCACGCTCGAGGGCGTCGTAGACGGCGTCGGCGTCGGCGTCGGCGAACGGCCGAGAGCTCGAGGTGAGCGCCGGCGGGTTGCGGACCAGGCCGCCGAAGCCGGAGGTGTCACCGGAGCCGGCGGCGCCGAAGGCGTCCTGCCGGCGCGGCCCGCCCTTGCCCGACGCCGCGCCGGCCGCCGGTACGAGCTCGCTCATGACGCCGCCTCACCGGTGGAATCGTCGTCCCCGGCGCGCCGGCCGGCTGGCCCGGCTGGCCCGGCTGGCCCGGCTGGCCCGGCTGATCCGGTCGGCCCACCGGCCGACGGCAGGCGCTTGGCCCGGCCGAAGACCGAGCCCGGGGGGACGGCGGCCGGCCGCCGGTCGTCGAGGGACGGCTCGACCACGCCGGCCCCGGCCGGCGCCGGGGCACCCGCCGGCAGGCGGAACCGCTTGCGGTCGTTGACCGACAGCGTGCTGGTGTCGACAGCGCCGGCCGGCAGGCCCGCGCGCGCCGTGGCCACCTCGATCGGCTTCGGGTAGGGCGACTCGCCCACCTTCGTGTAGGCGACCTTGCCGGTGACCGTGCCGGCCAGGATCTTCTCGTGCAGCTTCAGGATCGCGTCCATGAGCATCTCCGGCCGCGGCGGGCAGCCCGGCAGGTACATGTCCACCGGGACGATGTGGTCAACGCCCTGCACGATGGCGTAGTTGTTGAACATCCCGCCGCTGCTCGCGCAGACGCCCATGGACAGCACCCACTTGGGCTCGGGCATCTGGTCGTAGATCTGGCGCAGCACCGGGGCCATCTTCTGGCTCACCCGGCCCGCGACAATCATGAGATCGGCCTGCCGGGGGCTGGCCCGGAACACCTCCATCCCGAACCGGGCGAGGTCGTAGCGGCCGGCGCCGGTCGACATCATCTCGATCGCGCAGCAGGCCAGGCCGAACGTGGCCGGCCACAGGGAGGACCGCCGTGACCAGTTGGCCATCTTCTCGACGGTGGTGAGCAGCAGGCCGCCGGGCAGCTTCTCTTCTAGTCCCATTCCAGGCCTCCCCGCCGCCACACGTAGGCGTAGGCGACGAAAACGGTCGCGATGAACAGCACCATCTCGACGAGCCCGAAGGTCCCCAGTGCGCCGAACGCGACCGCCCACGGATAGAGGAAGATGATCTCGATGTCGAAGACGATGAACAGCATCGCCGTCAGGTAGAACTTCACCGGAAAACGATGTGGGCCAACCGGCTCGCGCGGCGGTTCGATTCCGCACTCGTACGCGTCGAGCTTGGCACGGTTGTACCTCTTCGGGCCGACCAGCGCGCCCGTGATCACAGATCCGATCGCGAACGCCGACGCGATCACTAAAAGCACGAGGATCGGCACGTAGTTCGACAGCATGCCGAGCTCCTCTCTACAGGTCCGATGCGGGACGTGGCGGTTTTCGGTTGGCGGTTCTCGGTTGGCAGTTCTCGGTTGGCGGTTCCCGGCTCGCTGTCCCGGTTCGCGGCCGCGGGCTCACCGCCGGCCGCCGGGACACGACCGGCCGCCGGGACACGGCTGGCGCGGCTGGCGCGGCGAGGACGGCCGGCTCATGGCGCCGACACCGATCACGGTCACCGGCTGTCCCGACTCCGGTGGCCGGGTGCCGCCAGGGAGCCTACGCGACGCCCGCCCCAGACGCGCGGACCGGTTTCCCGGCGGCGATCCGGCGGGCGGAAAAAGCATGATCGGGCTGCCGTTGGCCCCCGGGACGAGTGGGCGTCCATGCACACCCGCCGCATGTCTGACCACAAACCGATGCTGTCGAGGCGTCCGCCGGCTGGCTCACCGGGCGCGGGCCGTGCGCCGGAAGACCGGGGCCTGCGTTCCGCCGGTGCCGCCACCATCCACCGAAGACCGCTTCAGGTCGCGGGCGCGAGCCGGGACATAGCGTTGATCAGGCGGTCCAGCGCATCACCCCCTCGCGGGTCGGTGAGATTCGCCAGCAGCTTCAGGGTGAAGCGCATGAGCGTCGGTCGCGGCAGCCCGTAGCGGGTCAGTATCCGCATGACGGACGGGTTCCCGATCAGTTCGACGAACACCCGCCCGAGTGTGTAGTAGCCGCCGTAGCGTTGCCGGAGAACGTCCGGGTACGCCTGCAGCGCCCGTTCCCGGGCCGGCCCCCGCGAGCGGGCCAGCGCCTGGACGGCCACTTCGGCCGCGAGCCGTCCGGACTCCATCGCGTAGGCGATCCCCTCGCCGTTGAACGGGTTGACCGTCCCGCCGGCGTCCCCGACCAGCAGCAGGCCGTCGCGGTAGTGCGGCGCCCGGTTGAAGGCCATCGGCAGGGCGCCGCCGCGGACCGGCCCGACCGCGTTCTCCGCGGTGAAACCCCACTGCGGCGGCAGCGCGTCGAGCCACCGCCGTAGCAGGTCCCGGTAGTCCGTGTGCTGGAAGGCGCTGCTGGTGTTGAGCATGCCGAGCCCGACGTTGCTCGTCCCGTCGCCCACCCCGAAGATCCATCCGTAGCCGGGCAGCAGCCGGGACGCGCCCGGCCTGCCCTCCCACAGCTCCAGGTGGGACTCCAGGTAGTCGTCATGGGTGCGGGGGCTGCGGTAGTACTGGCGCACTGCCACCCCCAGCGGACGATCCTCCCGGCGGCGGATGTCCAGCGACAGCGCCATCCGCGCGCTGTTCCCGTCCGCGGCGATCACCAGTGGGGCGCGGAAGGCCAGCGGCTGCCCACCGCGCGACGCCCTGGCCTTCACCCCGACGACCCGTCCGGTGCGCTCGTCGCGGATCGGGCCGGTGACGGTGGTCTCCTCCCGTAGCTGGGCGCCGGCCTTCTCGGCGTGCCGGGCGAGCAGCTCGTCGAAGTCGAGACGGGGCCGGACCAGGCCGTAGTCCGGCCAGTTCGCCAGCTCCGGCCAGGGCAGCTCGAGCCGCAGCCCGCCGCCGATGACACGCAGGCCTCGGTTGCGGGCCCAGCCGGAGCCGGCCTGGGCCGTACCGGCTGCGCCGGCCGTACCGGCCGTGCCGGCCGTGCCAGTTGTGCCAGTTGTACCGGCTGCGCCGGTTGTACTGGCCGTGCCGGCCACGCCGACGGTGCTGGCGGCGCCGGCCGCGCCGGCCGCCGGGCCCGCGACGGCACCGGCGCCCGCTGCCGTGCCGGTGCCGGTATCAGGACCAGCGCCCATGTCGGCGTCGCTGCCGGTGTCGATGCCCATCTCGATGAGGCTGCGCACGGCACGGGGGGTCAGCCCGTCACCGCAGACCTTCTCCCGGGGGAAGCGGGTCTTTTCCAGCAGGATGACGGCGAGCCCGGTCCGGGCCAGGTGACAGGCGGCCGCCGACCCGCCGGGGCCGGCGCCGACGACTATGACATCGGCATGCTCGGCCTGGACCGCTGTCATGATCACACATCTCCGGATCGCCGGTCGTATTCCCGCGTGCTGCGCTGCCGCCGCTCGTGAAGGTTTTCACGAGCGCAACGGCGAGTCTAGGCCCTGCGCCCGTCGGCGGCACAGGCGCCGGGATCGCACCGGCCTCCGCGTCGCACCGTCCGGCTGGCACATACGGACGACATCAGCCAAACAGCGAACAAACAACGGACAACAGCAGTCAATATTCACTGAAAGTAGTCATGTGAAACACTCCTTTTATCGGACATAACGTATATTCGGCTCTGCGTGACAATCACGGCCGACGATCGGCACGA
>NZ_CEVIVC010000002.1:0-3784 GCF_982290645.1 Protofrankia sp. CiP1_Cm_nod4 | reverse complement strand
TCATGGCACGACGGCCAGCATGGCCGACCGGCACCGGGCCGTACGCTCCCGCCCTCGCCGGGCGCACGGAGTCGGCAGGCCGTCACGCCCCACGCGCCCACACGTGCCCACACGTGCCCGCGAGCGGCCCGGCTGACAGGCCGCCACAGACCGGCCGGCCGGTCTGCCCGGATCACCCACCGAATGGTGGACGCCGCACCGGACGGCCGTGGATGTGCCGGAACGACAGTGATTGATCCCGCACGCTGGGGTACTACGGAGCATGGGCCGCGCCGTCCCTGATGCGATCCTCTCGTAGAGCCGTACCCACACCGGATGCACCGGACAGGAGCAGAGCACAGATGAGCCGCGAGACCGTGACGCTGTCCACCGCGGACGGGCCCATGCAGGCCGCCGTCGCCCACCCGGCCGGCAGGCCTCGAGGCGGGGTCGTCGTCGTCCAGGAGGCGTTCGGGCTCACCGACCACATCGTGGACGTGTGCGACCGGTTCGCCACCGCCGGCTGGCGCGCCATCGCGCCGGCCCTCTTCCACCGGGTGGGCTCGCCGGTCTTCCCCTACGGCGGGGACTTCACCGTGGTCCGGCAGGCCATGGGGACGCTCAACAGCCTCGACATCCTGGAGGACGTCGACGCAAGCATGGCCCTGCTCGCCGACGAGGGGACCGCCGTCGGCCGCATCGCGGTGGTCGGCTTCTGCATGGGCGGGTCGGTCGCCACCATCGCGGCCGTCCACCGCCCGCTCGGGGCCGCCGTGAGCTTCTACGGCGGCGGGCTCGCCGAGGGCAGGTTCGGCGAGGCACCCCTGATCGAGATCGCGCCCCGCCTGCAGGCCCCGTGGCTGGGCCTGTTCGGCGACCGTGACCAGGGCATCCCGGTGGAGCAGGTCGAGGCCTTCCGGTCGGCCGCGCGGGACGCCGCCGTGCCCACGCAGGTCGTCCGCTACCCGGACGCCGAGCACGGGTTCCACTGCGACGCCCGGCCCGCCGTGTACAACGCCGCCGCCGCCGAGGACGCCTGGGCCCGCACCCTGACCTGGCTGGACGCCCACATCCCAACCTGACCACCCGGCCCGCCCGTCCAACCCGGCCACCTGGTCCAGCCACCCGAACCGACCGCCTGATCCGACCACCTGATCCGACCGCCTGATCCGACCACCTGATCCGACCGCCGGCTCCGGCCAGCCGCCCGGCCCGTCCGATCAGCCGGTCCGCCCGGCCTCTCGGCCCCGGTCGCGCCGGGGCCGCCGCCGGCCAGCCCGGTCAACGGGCCGGCCGGCCCGGCCAACGGGGCGGTCAGGCCGGGCGCCAGGCCCGGTGCAGGGCCACGATGCCGCCGGTGAGGTTACGCCAGCCCACCCTGGTCCAGCCCGCGCCGGCGATGCGGTCGGCCAGGGCCGCCTGGTCCGGCCAGGCCCGGATCGACTCGGCCAGGTAGACGTACGCGTCCGGGCTGCTGCTGACCAGCCGGGCGAGGCCGGGCAGCGCCCGCATCAGGTACTCCGTGTAGACCGTGCGCCACGGCGCCCAGGTCGGGCGGCTGAACTCGCAGACCACCAGGCGCCCGCCCGGACGGGTCACCCGCGCCAGCTCCGCCAGGCACGCCTCGACGTCGACCACGTTGCGCAGGCCGAACGAGACCGTCACCCGGTCGAAGGACGCCGCCGCGAACGGCAGCGCGAGCCCGTCCCCGGCGACCAGCGCCAGCGCCCCACCGCCGGGAACCGGCTCCGTGCCACCGCCGGGAACCGGCGTCACTGTGCCGCCGCTGGCCGCGGGCGGACGCTGGCCCAGGCGTTGCTGCCCGACCCGGAGCATGCCCAGCGAGAAGTCGCAGGCCACGACCGAGACGCCCCGGGCGGCGAACGCCCGTGACGAGGTGCCGGTGCCGGCGGCCAGATCCAGTACCCGCAGCCCCGGGCGCAGGTCCAGGGCGTCCGCGGTGGCGCCGCGCCAGGTGCGGTCCAGACCGGCCGAGAGCACCGCGTTGGTCAGGTCGTAGCGCCGGGCGACACCGTCGAACATGGCCGCGACCTCGTCCGGCCGCTTCTGAGGCCCGGCCACCCGTGCCGGGGCTCCACCCGCGGGGCCCGCGGGGCTCCTCGTACCTCGCATGCTTCTTCCCAGGCTCCCCGTAATTCTTTCCGGGACTTTCAGGCTCCCCGGGCTTCTCGGACCACCCGGGCCGCGCAGGGCCCGCGGTCCTAGCGAGCTCAGCGGATGTCGCCGGCCCGCCGGTCCTGCCGCATTTTCCAGATCCTCCCGACCGGCTGGGCTTTCAGGAAATTTTCGGCCTTCTGTTGTTTCCGAGCCCTCTCGGCTCTCCTGACTCCTCAGATCTTCCCGACCCCCTGGATTTTCCAGGTCTTCCAGGTCTTCTGGGCCTGCCGGGCCTGCCGGGCCTGCCGGGCCTGCCGGGCCTGCCGGGCCTGCCGGGCCTGCCGGGCCTGCCGGGCCTGCCGGGCCTGCCGGGCCTGCCGGGCCTGCCGGGCCTGCCGGGCCTGCCGGGCCTGCCGGGCCTGCCGGGCCTGCCGGGCCTGCCGGGCCTGCCGGGCCTGCCGGGCCTGCCGGGACGGAGCTCACCGCGGCACCGTCGCGGTTCCGGCACCGCCGACGGGCCCAGAGCTCGGCACGGCCGCCGGCACGGCCGCGGTGGCGGGCGGGAAGGAGGCGGCCGCGGCGATACCGGCAGCCAGCGGATCCGTGCGGGCGGCCGTGGCCAGCGCCGCCCGCACGGCGTCCCAGTCGGTGCCGGTGCCGATCGCCGCCAGCCGCTGCCGCGTCGCGTCGTCGCACAGCGCGCCGGCGACGCCGGCCTCGTACAGGCCACGGGCGGACACGCCCAGTGCCGCGGCCACCGCGTGCTCACGGCCGAGATCGGTGTCGAACATAGCCGGGTCGTCGGTGGCCAGCGAGCAGCGCACCCCCGCCTCGACCAGCGCGGGCAGCGGATGCCCGGCAAGATCCGCCGCTGAGCGCGTCCGCAGGTTGGACACCGGGCAGACGTCCAGGACGACATCCCGCTCGACAAGATCGGCTACGAGGCCGGGATCGTCCAGGGCTCGGATGCCGTGCCGGATGCGGCGCGCGCCCAGGGCGTCCAACGCGCCGCGGATCGAGGCCGGCCCGCCGCTCTCCCCCGCGTGCGGGACGGCGGCCAGCCCGCCGTCGGCGGCGATGGCGAACGCCCGCGCGTACGGTTCGGGCGGGTGGCCGGCCTCCGGTCCGCCCAGCCCCAGGCCGACGATCCCCCGGTCGCGGAACCGGACCGCCTGGCGGGCCACCTCGCAGGCCTCCTCCGGCGGCAGGACACGGTCGATGTCGGGAGTGAGGCCCATGGGCAGGCCGAACCGTTCGCGGGCCTCGGCCACCCCGTCGGCGTAGCCGTTGAAGATCTCCTCCCAGGAGATCCCGCGCCGGACGCGGAACCACGGGGAGAAGATCCCCTCCACGTAGACCGCGCCGTGCGCGGATGCCTCGGCGGCGTAGTCGACGACGACCTGGCGGAAGTCCTCGGCGGTGCGCATCACATGTGTGGTGAGGACCCAGACCTCGATGAAGTGGTCGAAGTCCCGGAAGCGGTACAGCTCGGTGAGCTCCTCGACCGTCGTGGCCGGCAGCGCCTGCCCGTTACGCCGGGCCATCGCCAGCAGGGTCGCCGGACGGACCGTGCCCTCCAGGTGAACATGCAGTTCGATCTTCGGTCCGGTGGGCGGCCCGGTAGGCGGGCCAGCGGGCGCGGTCACTCCGACAGGCTAGCCGCCCCCTCCCGCCCAGGTGCGCGGAC
>NZ_CEVIVC010000001.1:222205-223674 GCF_982290645.1 Protofrankia sp. CiP1_Cm_nod4 | reverse complement strand
CGGGGCGGCAGGCCGGGCCGGGGGCAGGGGAAGGAAACCGATGACCCACGGCAGGCGGCTGCGCCTCAACGCCTTCCTCAAGCCGCCGGGGGAGTTCCTGGCCGCCTGGCGGCATCCGGGCGCCGTCCCGGACGCGGGCGTGAACATCCGGCACCTGATCGAGCTGGCGCGGACCGCCGAGCGGGCCTGCTTCGACGCGCTCTTCTTCGCCGACCTCGTCGGGGTGCCCTTCGCCGACCAGGAGGTGCTGCGCCGGGTCTCGGTGGTCAACGACTCCTTCGAGCCGACGACCCTGCTCGCCGCGCTGGCCACCGCCACCAGCCGGATCGGGCTCATCGCCACCGCGTCCACCACCTACAACGAGCCCTACCACCTGGCGCGCACGTTCGCCTCGCTGGACCATCTCAGCCGGGGGCGGGCCGGCTGGAACCTGGTCACCTCGCTCAACGACGCGGAGGCCCGTAACTTCGGCCTGCCCGAGCACGTCGGGCACGCCGAGCGCTACCGGCGGGCCGCGGAGTTCCACCAGGTGGTGACCGGCCTGTGGGACAGCTTCGACGACGACGCGTTCCGCCGCGACCAGGCGTCCGGGATCTACTTCGACGACGACCGGGTGCACCGGCTCGACCACCGGGGAAGGTACTTCTCGGTGACCGGGCCGTTGAACATCCCCCGCCCGCCGCAGGGCCATCCGGTGGTCGTCCAGGCCGGCTCCTCCGAGGCCGGTAAGTCGCTGGCGGCCGCGGCCGCGGACGTCGTCTTCACCCACCATCCCGACGGCGCCGCCGCCCGGGCCTTCTACGCCGAGATCAAGGCGCGGGCGGCCGCGGCCGGCCGGAACCCGGAGCACGTCCTCGTCCTGCCGGCGCTGTCCACGATCGTCGGCCGCACCCTGGCCGAGGCCGAGGACAAGGCCGAGCGGCTGTACGCGCTGCTCGACCCGCGGGTGGCGCTGGCCGATCTCGCCTACTGGCTCGGCGGCGTCGACCTGTCGACGCACCCGCTGGACGGGCCGCTGCCGCAGCTGCCCGTCTCGAACCAGAGCCGCAGCGCCCAGCGGCTCATCGTGGAGCGGGCCCGGGCCCGCAACCTGACCATCCGCGAGCTCGCCAGGGGGCTGGCCCGCGACGAGCGGACCATCGTCGGCACCCCGGAGACGGTCGCCGACCACATCCAGGAGTGGTTCGAGACGCAGGCCGCGGACGGTTTCAACGTGATCTTCCCGTACCTGCCGGAGACGCTCGACGACTTCGCGGACCTGGTCATCCCGCAGCTGCGACGGCGCGGCCTGTTCCGGGCCTCCTACGAGGGCCGGACCCTGCGCGAGAACCTGGGGCTGCCCCGCCCGGCCAGCCGGTACGCCCGCGACCGGCGCGGCGCGTGACCGCTGTCCGGCATGTCCGACCGAACGGCGGTCACCGACCGTCGTCACTTCCGGCCCACGGCCGACGAGGAGGCCGACGATGACC
>NZ_CEVIVC010000001.1:219540-222162 GCF_982290645.1 Protofrankia sp. CiP1_Cm_nod4 | reverse complement strand
GGGACGACCGGGACGACCGGGAGGCCTGAGAGGACCCGCACCGGCAACGTCAGCGCCGACGGCATCGGTGCCGGGAGCGCCGACGCCGACAGCACCGGCCCGGACGGGCCGGGCAGCGCCACCGCCAGGCCGGCGGCCGCCCTGCCCACGCTGGATATCGGCCCCTACCGCACGGGCGGCCCCGGGCGGACGGCGTTCCTGGCGGCGCTGCGCGCGGCCTGCCACGGGCCGGGCTTCTTCTACCTCACCGGGCACGGGATCCCGCCGGCCGCCACCGCCGCCGTGCTGGCGGTCAGCCGGGAGTTCTTCCACCTGCCCGAGGCCGTCAAGCTCGAGATCGAGAACATCCACTCGCCGCACTTCCGCGGGTACACCCGGCTCGGCCACGAGATCACCCGGGACAGCCCGGACATCCGCGAGCAGATCGACATCGGCGACGAGCGCCCCGCCCGCCGGCTCGGCCCGCACGACCCGCCCTACCTGCGCCTGGACGGCCCCAACCAGTGGCCGGCCGCGCTCCCCCGGATGCGGGGGATCGTCGGGGCCTACCTGGCCGAGCTGGGACGGCTCGCCCGCACGCTCGTCCACGCGTTCGCCGAGTCCCTCGGCCTGGCCGCCGGCCACCTGGACCCGACGTTCGCCGTCGACCCCCGCTCGCACCTGAAGCTGATCCGCTACCTGCCCGCGCCGCCGGGCTTCGCCGCCGGCTACGACCAGGGCGTCGGCGCCCACAAGGACGGCGGCTTCGTCACGTTCGTCCTCCAGGACGACAGCGGCGGCCTGCAGGTCGCGCGCAGCCCGCGGGCGGGCACGGACGTGCCGGCCGACGGCTGGATCGACGTCACCCCGGTACCGGGGACCTTCGTGGTCAACATCGGTGAGATGTTCGAGCTGGCGACCCAGCGTTACTACCGGGCGACCGTGCACCGGGTCGTCAGCCCGCCGGCCGGAACGGAGCGGGTGTCGGCGGCCTTCTTCTTCGGCCCGCACCTGTCGGCGACGCTGGCGCCCCTGCCGCTGCCGGACGAGCTGCGCCGGCAGCTGCCGGCGGCCGAGCCCCCCGACCCGCGCAACCCGATCTTCGCCGAGCACGGCGTCAACACCCTCAAGAGCTGGCTGCGCAGCCATCCCGAGGTGGCCCGGCGGTACTACTCCGACGTCGAGGCGCCCGCCGGCCGAGGAGCATACTGATCATGTCGCCCGGCCCGGTCCGCCGGTTGTGGGCAGGTGAGCCGGCGGCGGCAGGACGGCGGCAGGACGGCGGCAGGACGGCGGGCGGTGGCAGACGGCGGCCAGGCAGTGAACCGACCAGGTAGCGAGCAGTGAGAGGGAACCCGTGACGAGCGAGCCCACGACGTACAGCTTCGAGACCCGGCAGGTCCATGCCGGCGCCCAGCCGGATCCGGCGACGGGTGCCCGCGCGGTGCCGATCTACCAGAGCACGTCGTTCGTCTTCGACGACACCCGTCACGCGGCGGACCTGTTCTCGCTCGCCGAGGTCGGGTTCACCTACACCCGGGTGGTCAACCCGACCCAGGACGTCCTGGAGCAGCGGGTCGCGGACCTGGAGGGCGGTGCCGCGGCGCTGGCGGTGGCCAGCGGCCAGGCGGCGCAGGCGCTGGCGATCCTCACCATCGCCTCCGCCGGCGATCATCTGGTCTCGTCGTCGTCGCTGTACGGCGGGACGTATGCGCTGTTCGCCCACACGCTCTCCGAGCTCGGCATCGAGACGACCTTCATCGACGACCCCGACGACCTGGGTGCCTGGAAGGCCGCCGTGCGTCCGAACACGGCCGCCCTCTACGGGGAGACGATCGGCAACCCGCGCGGGAACGTCCTCGACATCGCCGGGGTGGCCGGGGCCGCGCACGAGGCGGGCGCGCCGCTCATCGTCGACAACACCCTGGCCTCCCCGTACCTGTCCCGCCCGCTCGAGCACGGCGCCGACGTGGTCGTGCACTCGGCGACGAAGTTCATCGGCGGGCACGGCACGTCCATCGGCGGGGTCATCGTCGACGGCGGCCGGTTCGACTGGGGCAACGGGCGTTACCCACGGTTCACCAGCCCGGATCCGTCCTACAACGGGCTGGTGTTCCTCGAGGCCTTCCCGGAGACCGCCTACATCGTGCGGGCCCGGGCGAAGCTGCTGCGCGATCTCGGCCCGGCGCTGTCGCCGGTCAACGCCTTCCTGCTGCTGCAGGGGCTGGAGACGCTGTCGCTGCGGGTACAGCGGCACTCGGAGAACGCGCTGGCGGTGGCGCGCTGGCTTGAGGGCCGCGACGACGTGCTGTGGGTCGCCTACCCGGGGCTGGAGACCAGCCGCTGGCACGCGGCGGCGACGCGCTACCTGCCGGCCGGCGCCGGTGCCGTGCTGGCCTTCGGGATCCGCGGCGGCGCGGCGGCGGGCCGGGCCTTCGTCGAGGCCCTCCAGCTGCACAGCCATCTGGCCAACGTCGGTGACGTGCGCTCGCTGGCGATCCATCCCGCCACGACCACCCACGCCCAGCTCACCGCGGCCGAGCAGGCCGCGAGCGGGGTCAGCGGTGAGCTGGTCCGGCTCTCGGTCGGCCTGGAGGGGATCGACGACATCCTCGCCGACCTGCGCACCGGCTTCGCCGCTGC
>NZ_CEVIVC010000001.1:176170-219132 GCF_982290645.1 Protofrankia sp. CiP1_Cm_nod4 | reverse complement strand
GCAGCCGCCCGGCCGCACGGGCCGAGTGGGCCCGTGCGGAACCACCCGGGCGGGCCATGGTGAGACCCGCCGTCCTCCCGCCCACGTGGACTATCTACTCTCTACTCTGGTGAAGATGGAAAGCGTGATCATTGCGGGCGGCGTGGGAACGGTCATCGAAGATGGCGATCCCCGATCAGACCGTGGCCGCTATATCACACCACGTAGCCACCGCGGGCTGGCCAGCGCAGGGTGACCGGCATCGCCGGGTAGCCAGCCGCAGGAATCGTCCCCTTCAGCCATCAAGGAGCCGTTGCATCCCATGACCGAGCTTTCAACGCCGCCCGCGGAACCCGGTCGCGAGATCCTGGTGATAGGCGCCGGTCCAGCGGGTCTGAGCGCGGCCTTCCAGCTGCACAAGTACGGGATCGCCTCCACCATCCTCGAGGCGGACGACCAGGTCGGCGGCATCTCCCGGACGGTCGAGCGCGACGGCTGGCGGTTCGACATCGGCGGCCACCGGTTCTTCACCAAGGTCCGGGCGGTCGAGGAGCTCTGGCACGAGATCCTCGGCGACGCCGACTTCCTGCTGCGGCCGCGCAAGAGCCGGATCTTCTACAACGGCGCCTACTACGACTATCCGATCAGCGCCGGGAACGCGTTGCGCAACCTCGGCCCGGCCGAGGCCGCCCGGTGCGTCGGCTCGTACCTGTGGGCCAGGGCCCGGCCGCCGAAGGATCAGACGGACTACGAGAGCTGGCTGGTCGCCCGGTTCGGCTGGCGTCTCTACCGCACCTTCTTCAAGACCTACACCGAGAAGGTCTGGGGGGTGCCGGTCAGCGAGATGCCGGCCGACTGGGCCGCCCAGCGGGTCAAGAGCCTGTCGCTGGCGAACGCCATCGTCAACGCGGTCTCGCCGCGCCGCAACCAGAAGAAGATCACTTCGCTGATCGAGGAGTTCCAGTACCCCAAGTACGGCCCCGGGATGATGTGGGAGGTCTGCCGCGACAAGGTCACCGCCGCCGGCAGCAAGGTGGTGATGAACACGACCGTGGTGGGCGTCAGGCACGCCGATGGCCGTGCGACGGCGGTCGTCGCACGCGACGGTGACGGGGGAACCACCGTCTACCCCTGTACCGACGTCGTGTCGTCCATGCCGATCTCCGAGCTGATCACGGCGATGGACCCGCCCGTCCCGGCCGCTGTCGCGCGGGCCGCGCGCGACCTGCGCTACCGGGACTTCATCACCGTCGCGCTCGTGGTGCCCGCCGGCAAGGTGCCCTGGGAGGACAACTGGATCTACATCCACGACCCGCAGGTGCGGACCATGCGCATCCAGAACTTCGGTTCCTGGTCGCCGTTCCTGGTCAAGGACGGCCGTAACGTGCTCGGCCTGGAGTACACGGTCTTCGAGAGCGACGCCGCCTGGACGGCCCCCGACGACGAGCTCATCGAACAGGGCAGGCGGGAGCTGGCCAAGCTCGGCCTTGTCGACTACGAGGACGTCGAGGCGGGATATGTGGTCCGCCAGGGCAAGGCGTACCCCATCTACGACGACCGTTACCGGGCGAACGTCGACGTGATCCGCGGCTGGCTCGCCGAGCACGCCACCAACGTCCACCCGGTCGGCCGCAACGGGATGTTCCGGTACAACAACCAGGACCATTCGATGCTCACCGCGATGCTCACCGCCGAGAACATCGCCACCGGCACGGCCCACGACGTCTGGTCGGTCAACGTCGAGGAGGAGTACCACGAGGAGGGCGCGGGTTCCGCGGCCGGCCGGCCGGGCGGTTCCCTCGGGACGGGGCGCGACGCCCCGGTCCTCCCGCGGGCCTCGGTCGACGCCGCGGCGGGCCCGGCGACACGACCGTGACGGCCGGGCAGGCCGTCACCGGGAACCGGGGGAGCCGTCGGCGGGTGCCCGGCGCTCTTAGCGGCCTGCCGATGTCACCGGCAGTGACGCCCCGTCCCTCCCGCGCCCGGATCCCGGGTATGGGAGAGACGCTGCCGGCCGCCTGGGCGCAGCACCCACCGGCCTGATCGGATGATCACGGCTCGTGGTGGTCGCGACGGTGCTGCGGACGGCGTCGGCCCGTCCACACTCCGGTGCGTTGCCGGGCAGGTGTGGTGCGCCGGTCGCCGGTCGCCGGTCGTTCGCCTGTCGCCGGCGCGGCGGCTGTTCCCGGCGGTTCAGGACGCCTCCCGCTCGCCGTGCAGCCAGATCGACACCGCTTCGGTTCGGCTGGCCGCGTTCAGCTTGCGCAGGATGTGCTTGACGTGGGACTTCACGGTCCCCTCGGAGATGATCAACCGGTCGGCGATGCGCGCGTTGGTGTTGCCGGCGGCCATCAGCCTGAGCACGTCGATCTCGCGCCTGGTCAGACGGGAGTCCGTGGGCCAGGGGTCGTCGTGGAGCGGGCGTACGGGCCGGGTGAATCCGTTGGCCATCCCGTACGAGCCGAACCTGATCGGCTCCTCGATGTCGTTCATCGTCGCCGTCAGCCCGGCGGTGTAGCGCAGCATCTCGGTGCGCATCTGGGCCAGGCGGTCGAGAAGGACCGCGCGCTCCAGCGCGTAGCCCAGGCCTTCGGCGAAGATTGCCAGGATGTCCCGGTCGAAGTCGGCGAGCGCGTCGCCGTGGAAGTAGCGGTCGGCGTGCAGGAAGCCGATCACGTGGGAGGAGGCCGTGATCGGTACCGCGACATAGCTCCTGACGCGGGCCGCATCGACCATCGCCCGGTGGACCCGTGTCTCGTCCTGGACGTTGGTGACGATGAGCGGCCGTCTCCGCCGTACGATCTCCGTCTCGAACAAGGGGGGCACGAGCCTCTGTGGATGGTCCTGCCCGGCCTGCGCGATGGCCTGGGCCCATTCCCTGTCCCCCTCGACGTACACCGTCTCGGGTACCCAGATCGACTCGTTGATACGTGACATGACCGCCCGGTCGAACCCCATCGTGCACACGATGCCCGGGGTTGCCTCGATCAGTTCGGATACCGAGGAGAACGGGTGTAATCGACCGAGAGCGTTCTGAACATTACGGATCGTGCTGGAGTGGTGGTGGGCGTGTTCCTCGCGGACGTCGTCGTCGGTGTTCTTCAGCTGGATGAGCAGTGGCAGCAGGTCATCGGCGCCGGCCAGCTGGTCGGCGGTGGCGCGGTCGCCGGCCGCGGCCGCGCACACGCCGTTCCAGACGGTTTCCAGCGCGCTGCTGGCGGCGGGTAAGTCGTTGATCTCCGTGGCGTCGGGCAGATGCTGGGAGCACAGGAGTGTCTGGGCCTTGTCGATGATGGCGAGTACCTCGCTCACCGTCCGGTCGGAGATCGACCCCTGGCGTATGCGGTCGCCGGTCATCGGTCTGCGGTTTCTCCCGTGGCACCTGATATCCCCGGTGGGCACGATGAGCCTCCTCGACTGCCAGGCGCCCAACGCTGGCCGCCTGGCAGATCATAAGTCAAAGTCCGGCCTTGGCACGTTCTGTCGATCTCTGTCGCTCGGCCGTGTTACGGACGCGCCAAACCATACGGCTGACTGGCCCACTGGGTCACCCATGCGAACGCGACCGAGCTTCTTTTCCAAAGAGGGTAGCGTGCACGCCGTACGCAGAAGTACCGATTCGTAGCGGATCCTGCCGAATCAACGGCTTATAAGATCATAAATGTTGCTTGTCGAGTTGATTTTCTTGCTTAAAGTAAGATCACGTTGGACGTGAACGGGCCGTCGCGGTCTCATCGTCCGCTCGCCCTGGGCGAGCCGGGTCATCGGGTCGTCGCCGGGCTTCTCACGACGCGACGTGACACGGTGGAGCCAGCTGCGCGGCTGTTGCACGCGGCCGGCCCGCGACGCATGCCTCTTCCCGTTGCGGCAGAGCCCCGTCCCGGCCTCCCGCGGGCGGCGGGGGAGCGAACGGACAGAGCGGGCGAACGGGGCGGAGCGGGCCGCGGCGCCAGGGATGACCCCTGACACCGCGTGCCCCTGGCCCCGGGACGGGAGGCCCGCCTCACGAGCCCCTGCTTCCCGCCGGCCGTCCCGCCATCTCGGTATATCAGTACTTCACAGGTATACCCGTACCTCGCGGTATACCTGTACTTCACGCTGACGGTGTCAGATGGTCTGCACTGTCAGAAGCTGTTCCGCGTGCTGACGGCGCAGCACCTTCTTGTCGTACTTGCCGGTCGCCGTCAGCGGGACGGCGTCCACGAACGACCAGTTCTCCGGCAGCCACCACTTCGCGACCCGGCCCGTCAGCCAGGCCCGTAGCTCCTCGGCGCTCGCGCTCGCTTCCTCCCGCAGCACCACGACCGCGAGCGGGCGCTCCTGCCACCTCTCGTCGGGCACGCCGATGACGGCGGCCTGGAGCACGTCCGGATGGCCGATGATCGTGTTCTCCAGCTCGACCGAGGAGATCCACTCGCCGCCCGACTTGATGACGTCCTTCGTCCGGTCGGTCAACGTGACGTAGTGCAGGGGGTCGACCCTGCCGATGTCGCCCGTGCGCAGCCAGCCGTCGTGGAACTTCTCCGGGTCGTCGTCGCGGTAGTAGCCCCCGGTGACCCAGGGCCCGCGGACCTCGAGCTCGCCGATCGACTTCCCGTCCGCGGGCAGCTCGACGCCGTTGTCGTCGACGATACGAAGATCCACGCCCGCGATCGGCCTGCCCTGGGTGACCCGGAACCGCATCGTCTCCTCTTCGTCGAGGCCGGCCGGCGGCCGGGCGATCGCCGCCAGCGGCGAGGTCTCCGTCATGCCCCAGGCGTGCAGGATCCGGACGCCGAACTCCTTGTCGAAGGCCTCCATCAACGAGCGCGGCACCGCCGATCCGCCGCACAGCACCAGGCGCAACGAGGACAGGTCGGCCCCAGGGCTGCTCCGCAGGTGGTTGAGGATGTCGTTCCAGATGGTGGGAACGGCCCCCGACACGGTCGGGCGTTCCCGGTCGATGGTCCTGACCAGCGTCGCGGCCTGCAGGAAGGGCCCGGGCAACAGCAGATTGGCACCGCTCATCAGAGCGGCATACGGCAGGCCCCAGGCATTGGCGTGGAACATCGGCACGATGGTGAGAATCGTGTCGTCGGCGTTGATGCTGAAACCCTGCGCGGTGCAGGCGGCCTGCGAATGTAACCACAGCGACCGGTGGCTGTAAACCACTCCCTTGGGGTTGCCCGTCGTGCCACTGGTGTAGCACATCGAAGCCGCGTCGCGTTCGTCAACGGCCGGCCAGCCGAATTCCTCGGACTCGGCGGCAAGGACCTCCTCGTACCGGAGAATCTGCTTACCGGAACCCTCCAGGGCGGCGACGTCCCCGTTGCCGTTCACCAGCACCGTGTGCACGCTGTCTATCTTCGGCAGGGCCCCGGCCAGCAGCGGGATCAGGGAGTCGTCAACGATGATGACCTGGTCCTCGGCGTGGTTGGCGATGTAGGCCACCTGGTCGGCGGCCAGCCGGATGTTCAGCGTGTGCAGCACGGCCCCCATCGCCGGTACGGCCGCGTACGCCTCAAGGTGCTGCTGGTTGCTCCACTGGAAGGTCGCCACCCGCTGGTCCCCGACGACGCCGAGCCGGCGCAGGGCGCCTGCCAGCCGGGCGGCCCGTGCACCGGTCTCCGCGTACGTGACGCGGCCGACCCGGCCGGGCTCGAGCACGGTCCGCGCGCCGTGATCCCCGTGGACCGAGGTGCCGTGCGCCACTATCGAACGCACTGTCAGAGGGAAGTCCTGCATGGTGCTTCGCACAGCGCACATCCTTGTTCGTCAGGCCCGGCTTTGGGCCGCGAGCGGGGACACCACCATGTACGGACCGGCCGGAACGGCTTCGGCAACGGCTGGGCGCACCGGTTCACTCCTCGATCACGATGGCGGGCATCGGGCACAGCGATGCCGCGCGTTGTACGGAAGAACGCAGGCCGTCATCCGGTCGGCTATACAACAATGTCACCTGGTCGGCGTCGTCCGCAAGGTTGAAGAGCATGGGTGCTACAAGCAAGCAAGTAGCAAGCAAGTAGCAAGCAAGTGCCGGGCGAGTGGCGGGCACTGCCCATGCCCGGCACGCAGGTCGTGGTTCACGGAGGCATTCACGATGCCTTCTTCCGGCTTTCTCCTTCTGAAAAGCCCGTCCGTACCGGCGCGGGCTGCCCGCGCGGGTGGCCTCGCGGGCCTGCCCGCACGCCCCTGACCTGCGTCTTCGCGCCGCTCGAGGCCCCGCCCGCGGGCCGGTCCCGCGAACCGTCGACAGCGTGGTCCCCTCGGTGGTTCTTTTTTATCGCCGCCGCGTGCTGTCCCAGCTGTCGCCAGACACCCACGATCATGTACTTCGGTGGGCTTGTCTGTCACCGCCGGGAGCCCCTGGCCGCAGAGCCGGGCGGGCCGACGGCGCGCCGGCGCCGGCGGGCGGGCCGCGATGCGACGGGGCAGGGCGGGCGGTCCGGGACGCTCGTCGGCCGCGGCCACCGGTCAGGCCTGACCGGTCAGGTCCAGCTGGTCAGGTCTGACTGGTCAGGCCTGAACCGATCGGCCGGGCCTAGACTTACATGCCACACGCCTCACCGGTTCGGTGCGCAGGCCGGTGCGGTAGGCCCTTACGAACTGGATCTGGCAACGATGACTCCACCGAAGGGAAGAGGCCCCCGGGACGCCGCGGACACGATGGTTCCCGTCGGGGCGCGTCGGCGGCCTGACCTGACGCGTCGTGCGCGTGAACTACTGGTGACAGCCGGTCAGCTGGTCGGAGGCCCGGAGCAGGACGTCGCCCCCCGGCCCGCGGACGGCCTCAGCGGTGTCGACGGGCAGCTCGCGGTCATGGGTGGCCTGCTCCGTGACCGGCTCGTCTCGCCCGCGAAGTACCCGGACGGTGCCTCGCTCGTCAACGTGAGCACGGCGCTGGCGGGGCTGCACACCATCCGCTACGAGATCCACGACTTTCTCGTCCACGAGCGCCTGGAGCGCCTGGACATGCTCGACGCCGGCCTGGCTCAGCTGCGGAAAGTACATGATCCGGACGAGCTGCTGAACCGCGTGTGCGAGTCGGTCGTGCACAGCTGCGGTTTCGACCGGGTGATGCTCTCGCGGGTCGAGGGCTCGGTGTGGCGGCCGTGGAAGAGCTACGCGGTCACCGACCAGGAGGTGGAGCGGACCTTCCGGAAGTGGATCAGTGCCATCCCGGAGATCCCTCTCGACCATCTGCTGCTCGAGAGCGAGATGGTGCGCCGGTGCGAGCCGGCGCTGGTCACCGACGGCGCGCACGACCGGCGGGTCTACCGTCCGCTGCTGGACGCCTCCGAGCTGCGCTCCTATGTCGCGGCGCCGCTCATGCCGACCGGCCGGGTGATCGGGTTCCTGCACGCGGACTACAAGGCCGAGCAGGCGTCCGCCCTCGACCGCGACATCCTGTGGGCCTTCGCCGAGGCGTTCGGGCAGATCTTCGAACGCGCCGTGCTGCTGGCGCGGCTGCGTGACCAGCGCGAGCAGGTGCGCAGCGCGATGCAGACCGTCGAGTCGGTGCTGGACGACCTCGCCGGCGCCGAGATCGATCTCGCCAGCCGGGAGCACGTCACCGCGCTGGCCGCCACCCGGCCCACCAGGATGCTGCACACCGCGCGCTCGTCGAAGATCGAATCTCTTACAGGCCGCGAGCTCGAGGTACTGACGCTGATGGCGACGGGCGCGACGAACAACCGGATCGCCGAGAAACTCGTGATCACCAACGGCACCGTGAAGTCGCATGTGAAGCGCATCCTGCGCAAGCTGGGCGCGGAGAACCGCGCGGAGGCCATCTCCCAGTACCTGCGCCTGACGATCGGCCAGAACCACCTGTAGCGGGGCTGCTTGCGCCCTCGCGGCTCCCGGCACTAGGGTCAAAATGGTCAGACCTTTTCGGGGAGTCCTGGAGGCAGGGTGCGCGCGGTTGTCCTCCACGAGTTCGGCCCGGCGGGCAACCTGCGGCTCACCGACTTCCCCGACCCGCGGCCGGAGCCCGGGTGGGTCACGGTGCGGCTGCGGGCCAGTGCCCTGAACTGGCACGACGTGCTGGTCCGGCAGGGCAGGTACCATTCCCCGCTGCCGCACGTGCCCGGCGCGGACGGCGCGGGCGTGCAGGTGGACACCGGCGAGGAAGTGGTGATCGTGCCCTCGCTGTGGTGGGGCGAGGACGACAGCGCGCCGGGCGCGGCCTGGGAGATCCTCGGCGACCACCGGCCGGGCACCTACGCCGAGCTGGTGCGGGTGCCCGTCGAGTGCGTGGTGCCGAAGCCCGCCGGGCTCAGCTGGCCGCAGGCGGCGGCCCTGCCGCTGGTGGGGCTGACCACCTATCGCGCGCTGTTCACCCGCGGCCGGCTGCGGGCCGGGGAGTCCGCCCTGGTGCTCGGCGCCGGTGGCGGTGTCGCCACGATGGCGGTCGGCCTCGCGGCCGGCATCGGCGCCTCGGTGGTGGTCACCTCGTCCTCGGCCGACAAGATCGATTCTGCCCGGGGGCTCGGGGCCGGCGGTGGCGTGCTCTACACCGAGCCCGACTGGCCATCGGCGGCGAAGGAGCTCTCACCCGCGGGGCAGGGCTTCGACCTCGTGCTGGACTCGGTGGGCACCTGGCAGGAGTCGATCCGGGCGCTGCGGCCGGGCGGCCGGCTGGTGGTCCTCGGCGCGTCGCGCGCGCAGGAGGCGCGCATCGACGTGCGGCACTTCTATTTCGGGCAGTTCGACCTGCTCGGTACCACAATGGGTGGTCCCCGCGACTTCGCCGGGCTGCTGGAGCTGCTGTCGTCCCGGCGGGTGGCGCCCCCGGTCATCGACCGGGTCTTCCCGCTCGACCAGGCCGACCGGGCGCATCAGTACCTCGAGCGGGGCGGCGGGTTCGGCAAGATCGTCCTGACGCAGGACTGAACACCCCGGACCGGGAAGGGACAACAGCCAATGGCAGACAAGCTCGTCCGTTACGAGGTCGACGACCACGGGGTCGCCGTCGTGACGCTGGATCACCCGGAGACCCGCAACGCGCTCAGCGACGAGCTCCTCGACGATCTCCTCGCCGCGCTGGAGGAGGCAAGGAACGACACCGGCGTGCGGGTCGCGGTGCTCACCTCGTCGCATGAGCGGATCTTCTCCGCGGGCGGCAACCTCAAGGCGTTCGCCGACGACCGTCCGACGATCACCAAGTACGCCGGGCTCGACCGCTTCCCGCGCCTGTTCAAGCTGATCGGGGCCCTGGGCAAGCCGGTGATCTGCGCCGCCAACGGTGACGTGCTCGCGGGGGCGTTCGGGCTGGCGCTGGCCTGCGACCTGGTGATCGCGAAGGAGTCGGTCCGGTTCGGCTGTCCGGAGATCAACGTGGGTGCGTTCCCCTTCATGATCTCGGCTCTCATCTACCGCAACGTCGGTCGGCTCAAGGCCAACGAGCTGATGCTGCTCGGTGAGCTCATCAGCGCTTCGGAAGCCCGTGACCTGGGCATTGTGAACGCGGTGGTGCCCGACGCCGAGTTCGGCGACGCTGTGGGCGCCTGGGCGCGCAAGGTGGCGTCGAAGTCCCCGCTGCTGATCAGGCTCGGCAAGGACGCCATCAACGCCACCCGGGACCTCGCGCTCGGCGAGGCGCTGGACGTGCTGCAGGCCCAGCTCGCGCTGGCCTTCACCACCGAGGACCTCGTCGAGGGGGTGCGGGCGTTCCGGGAGAAGCGGGCTCCCGAGTGGAAGATGCGATGATCGTCCGGTTCTGACCCGCCGTCGGCGACCGGTTCCTACTCGTTGCCTTTTTGGTCTAACCATTCTAAGGTTGACTGAAATAGTGTGACTTGAGGCACGGTAGCTGTTGACGACGAGGAAGATCACGATGACGTTCACGACGGTGACGGACCGCTACTCGCACGACGACATCGCCACCTGCTACGCCACCGGTGTATGGCGTGAGGAAACCCTGTCCGACGTCCTGGACGCGCAGGTCTCCCAGCAGCCCGACAAGGTCTTCGTCACGGACGGCAGCACGTCCCTGACCTACCGGGAACTGCGGGACAGCGGGTTACGCCTCGCGGCCGGCCTGCGGCGCCTGGGCATCGGCAGGGGGGACCGCGTCAGCGTCCAGCTCCCCAACTGGGCGGAGTTCACGCAGGCCGTGGTGGCGCTGGCGCGGATCGGCGCCGTCGCGATACCGATCATGCCGATCTACCGGAACGAGGAGGTCGGCTACATCCTGCGCGACGGCGGCGTCCGGGTGGCCATCACCAGCGAGAAGTTCAGGAAGTTCGACTACCTCGACATGTACACCAAGCTCCAGGTCGACAGCCCGGCCCTGGAGAAGATCGTCGTAGTGCGGGGGAGCGGCGCCGGCGAGCGCGACACGGTGATCCCCTTCGAGTCGCTGCTGACGGGCTCCGGCCCGGTGCCCACGGCCGAGGAGATCGGCGCGGGTGCCGGCGCCGACGACCCCTTCGTGATCGTCTACAGCTCGGGCACGACGTCCAGCCCCAAGGGCTGCCTGCACACCTTCAACACCTTCGCCGCCGGCTCGCGGCTGCTCGGCAGGGGCCTCGGCTACCGCCAGTCCGACGTCCAGTTCGGTCCGTCGCCGATAACACACACGACGGGGTTCATCACGAGCCTGCTCATACCGTTGATCTACGGTGCCGCGTCCCATCTGATGGACGTGTGGGAGCCCCGCGCGGGGCTGCGGCAGATCGGCGAGTTCGGCTGTACGGTCGCGGTGACCGCGACGACGTTCCTGCAGATGCTCATCGACGTCTACGACCCCGACCAGCACGATCCCGCCAGCCTGCGGATCTGGGTCTGCGCGGGCGCACCCATACCGGGCCCCTTCGTGGAACAGGCCCGTGACCTGCTGCCGAACTGCCAGATACTGAGCCTCTACGGCCGTACCGAGAACGCCGTGAGCACCATGTGCACGGCGGACGACGACCCGGCCCGTTCGGTCACCTCCGACGGGTCGGCGCTGCCCGGCACCTCGGTCAGGATCGTCGACGAGACGGGCCACGAGGTGCCGCGCGGCCAGGAGGGCGACATCGCCTTCCGCGGGCCCAGCCACATGCTCGGGTACATCAACAACCCCCAGGAGACCGCCGCCCTGTTCACCCCGGACGGCTACTCGCGCTCCGGCGACCTCGGGGTCATGGACGCCGACGGCTATGTCCGGGTGACCGGCCGGCTGAAGGACATCGTCATCCGCGGTGGCATGAACATCAGCGTCCGCCAGGTCGAGGACCTGCTCACCGCCCACCCGGCCATCAGCGACGTCGCGGTCGTCGGGATGCCGGACGAGCGGCTGGGGGAGCGGCTGTGCGGCTACCTCGTGCTCGCCGCGGGGCACGAGCCGCTGACGCTCGAGGACGTACGGACCTATCTGCTCGAGCGGGGGCTGGCCATCCAGAAGGTGCCCGAGCGCCTGGAGACCGTTCCACAGCTGCCGATGACCGCGACGGGCAAGGTCCAGAAGCACGTCCTGCGCACCGACATCGCCGAGAAGCTCAAGGCCGAGAAGCTCGGGGTGTGAGCCGGGGTGCCTCCCGCGGGTCCGGCTCAAAGCCGAGCGGAGACCCGCGGGAGACGCCCCGGTGCCGGCGCGGCGGCCACCGGTGGTGGCCGCCGGCGTGGGTGGGCCGGCGCGGTGCCGGGTCGAGGCGACCTCAGGACGAGGCGACGACGGCCTTCGCGCTGGCCCGTACCACCGTGTCGTCACCCCGGCGCACCGACAGGGCGATCTCGGCGACCGACTCGGCGGCCGGCGCGACGGCCGACTCCGCGTCCGGCCCGTCGGCCGGGCCGGGGCCCGGCCCGTCGATCGCGACGATGCCGACGATTTCGCCGGACAGGCGCAGGACGTCACCCAGGAAAACCGGGGCGACGAAGCGCACCTCGAATTCCCGCAGGTGTTCCACGCCGAGCCAGTCCGACAGCCAGCCGGCCAGTATCCCGGCCTGTAGCTGCCCCATCGAGATGACACCGGGAAAGCCGCTTGAGCGCACGAACTCGGGGTCGTGGTGCAGCGGGTTGAAATCGCCGCCGGCGCCGGCGAAACGCACGATGTCGGTCTGCGTGAGCGGCCCGATCTCCCGGGCCGGATGGGTGTCCCCGACCGCGGCCCGAACGGGCCGCCTGGCCCGGATGGGTTGACTCATGCGCTTTTTCCTCGCTCGATGAGCACGTCCCGCTGCCGGACGACCGGTGTTCCCGTGGCGTCGACATACTCGGTCTCCAGGGTCACGACGCGCATGGAGCCGCCGCGTTTCCCGGCACGGCGTTCGTCACCGACGACGCGGCGCACGGCGCGCAGCGAGTCCCCGGCCCGCAGCGGGCGCAGGTACTGCCAGCGCACCGAGCCCACGACCACGCGCTCGAGGGCCAGGCCGAGCCGGTCGACGAAGGCGCGCTGGTCACGCCAGTGCCCGACGGCGACGACATGGGTCGGGGTGGCCAGCAGATCGTCGAAACCCGCGGCGCGCGCGGCGTCCGCGTCCGTGTGCACGGGGTCCGTGGTGAACGTCGCCCGGGCGAACTCCCAGATCTTGCCGCGCTCGACGTCGAAGGCGACCTCGTCCACGACCGTGCCGACGAGTTTCCCGTCGCTCACCCGTTGTTCCCCGCCGCCGTGAAAGCCGCCACCGTGCGGGTGGCGGCCGCGCGAGCAGTCATCGTACGAGTGGTCATCGTACGAGTGGTCATCGTACGAGCAGTCATCGTACGAGTGGTCATCGTGAAAACCCCTTTTCGGTCTGACCTATAGTACCATCGCATCAATCGCGGATGAGGGGTGCAAGCATGGATCTTGCGGACTCGCCAGGGGAACGACACTTCCGCACCGAGGTCCGGGAATGGCTGGCGACGGCACTTCCGCGCCTTCCCTGGCCGGAGCCGGCCGATCTGGTCGAGAAGCTTCCGTTCTGGCAGCAGTGGCAACGTCTGCTGTTCGACGCCGGTTATGCCGGGCTGTCGTGGCCGAAGGAGTACGGCGGCGGTGGCGCCGACGCGAAAATACGCGCGATCTTCACCGAGGAGGCCGACCGCGCCGGCGTCCCCGAACGGCTGAACATCATCGGTGAGGATCTCGCCGGCCCGACGATCATCGAGTTCGGCACGGACGAGCAGAAGGAACGCTTCCTGCGGCCGATCCTCACCGGCGAGGAGATCTGGTGCCAGCTCTTCTCCGAGCCGGAGGCCGGCTCGGACCTGGCGTCGTTGCGGACCAGGGCGACCAGGGCTGACGGCGGCTGGCGGCTGCAGGGCCAGAAGATCTGGACCAGCCGGGCGCACCTCGCCGCCAACGGCATCCTGCTCGCGCGCACCGGCGGCGGGCCGCGCCACAAGGGCATCACCTACTTCCTGCTGCCGATGGACGCCGACGGCGTCACCATCCGCCCGCTCGCGCACATGCTGGGTGAGGCCGAGTTCAACGAGGTCTTCCTCGACGACGTCTTCGTCCCGGACGACCGGGTCGTCGGCGAGGTGGACGGCGGCTGGCGGGTCGCGATGGCCACGCTGTCCTACGAGCGGGTCGCCATCGCCACCGGCCGGGTGAACACCAAGCGCGCCGTCGACGACATCATCACCGACATCAGCCAGCGCACCGGCGACGACGGGCGCCCGCTGGGGGCGGACCCGGCGGTCCGCCAGAAGGTCGCCGACCTCTACGGGCGCGCCCTGATCCACTATCTCATCGGCCAGCGGGTGGTCACGCTCGCCGCCGCCGACGGCCCGCCCGGGCCGGTCACCTCGATCGGCAAGCTCTACTTCTGCCCGCTCGTCGAGGACCTGGCGGACTTCCGGCTCTCCCTGGAGCCGCTGGGCGGCCAGTTCTCCCCGGACGACAAGGAACTGGACAGCACGCGCTGGCTCCGGCTGGCCTACCAGGCCCGCGGCACCGCGATCGCCGGCGGATCCACCTTCATCCAGCGCAACATCGTCGCCGAGCGTATCCTCAACATGCCCCGGAGCTGACCGTGACCGAGCACACTGGGACCGAGCACACCGGGACCGGGTACACCTGGACCCCCACCTCCGAGTACATCGAGAACGCCAACGTCACCCGGCTGGCGCGGGCACACGGCCTGTCGTCACTGGCCGAGCTGCGCGAGCGCTCGGTGCGCGACATCGGCTGGTACTGGGACGCCGTGGTCAAGGACCTGGGCCTGCCCTTCCGCACGCCGTACTCGCGGGTGGTCGACCTCTCCGCGGGCATCGAGCATCCCGACTGGTTCGTGGGCGGCGAGCTCAACATCGTCGACGCCTGCCTGGGGCGCTGGGACGGCGACGAGCAGGTCGCGAACCGGCCGGCCGTCATCCACGCGGCCGAGGACGGCACGACCACGACGGTGACCTACCGTGAGCTCACCCGGCAGGTGGAGCGGGTCAGTGCCGGCTTGCGCCGGCTCGGGATCGGCAGGGGCGACGCGGTCGCCCTGTTCCTGCCGATGATCCCCGAGGCCGTCGTCGCCTCCTACGCGGCCGCCCGCATCGGCGCGGTCCTGGTGCCGCTGTTCTCCGGGTTCGCGCCTTCGGCCATCGCCTCCCGTATCCAGGACGCCGACGCCAAGGCGGTCATCGTCGCCGACGGCACCGTCCGGCGCCGCCGCGCGGTGGCCATGAAACCGCTGCTCGACGAGGCGCTGCGGTCCTGCCCGACGGTGGAGCACGTCGTCGTCGTCGGCAACCTCGACGACGCCCCGGAGATCTCCGCGACCAGGGATGTCCGGTGGAGCGACCTGCTCACCGGCCCGGATGGCGCTGGCGAGGCCGAGGCGCTGCGGGCGACCGACACCCTGCTGCTGGCGTACACCTCCGGGACGACGGGCCGGCCCAAGGGTGCCGTCCACACCCATGCCGGCTTCCTGGTGAAGGTGGCCAGCGAGGTCGCCTACTCCTTCGACGTCGGCCCGGGGGGCGTGTTCTGCTGGGTGACCGACATGGGCTGGATCATGGGCCCGTTGTCGATCTTCGGGACGCACGCCAACGGCGCGACGCTGCTGCTCTACGAGGGCTCGCCCGACGTGCCCGACACCAACCGCCTGTGGGACCTGGTGGACCGCCACCGCGTCACCATGCTCGGGGTCTCGCCGACGCTGATCCGCACGCTGCGCTCCAGCGAGAAGATCTCGCTGGACGGCTTCGACCTGTCGTCGGTGCGCGTGCTCGGCTCGACGGGCGAGCCCTGGGACCCCGACTCCTACGAGTGGCTGGCCAGGGACGTCTTCGGCGGGCGGGTCCCGGTCATCAACTTCTCGGGCGGCACCGAGGTCGGCGGATCCTTCCTCGCGCCGTACCCGGTCGAGCCCATCCGCAGCTGTTCGCTGGGCGGCCCGTCGCTGGGCATGGACGTCGACGTGGTCGACGACCGGGCGCAGCCGGTGCGCGGCGAGGTCGGCGAGCTGGTGTGCCGGCAGCCGTGGCCGGCGATGACGCGCGGGGTGTGGCGGGACGAGGCCCGCTATCTGGAGGCGTACTGGTCGACCTTCCCCGGCCTGTGGCGCCACGGCGACTTCGCCCTGGTCGACAAGGACGGGCAGTGGTTCATCCTGGGCCGCTCCGATGACGTCATGAACGTGGCGGGCAAGCGGCTGGCACCGGCGGAGGTCGAATCGGTCATGATCACCCATCCGGCGGTGGCCGAGGCGGCGGCGGTCGGCGTCCCGGACCCGAAGAAGGGCGAGGCCGTCTGGGCGTTCTGGGTCCCCCGTCCGGACGCGACCGAGGACGTCTCGGCGCAGCTGCGGGAGATGGTCGCGGCCGAGCTCGGCAAGCCCTTCGCCCCGGGGCTGGTCCGGCGGGTGTCGCAACTGCCCAAGACGCGGTCGGCGAAGATACTGCGGCGCGCGGTGCGGGCGGCGGCCCTGGGCCGGGATCCCGGGGACCTCTCCGGCGCGGAGAACCCGGACGCGGTGGAGGAGATCCGCGCGGCGGTCGGGCTGGACGCCTGAGCCCGGTATGGACCGGTGTGTGACGACGGGGCCGTGGCAGGCTGACGAGAGCCTGTCACGCCCCGTTGTTGGGAACCGATATCTCGGTGCGTTCCTCGACCTCGAGGACCGCCTGGGCGTAGGAGTGGACGTGACGGTTCATCCGGCGTACCGCGGCCTCGGGGTCCCGCGCGCGAATGGCCCTGGTGATGGACACGTGCGCCTTCGCCGCCAGCCGTCGCACCTCGTCGTTGATGAACCGCTCGTTCTCGGTGGCCGTGTAGATCGCCCGCGACAGGGCGGTCATGAGGCCGATCAGCAACTCGTTGTGGCTGGCGGTGGCCACGCCCACGTGCCAGTCGACGTTGGCCTGCAGGAACGCCGCCAGCGTGCTGCCGGTGTCGGCGATGGCCTCGTTGGCGGCATCGAGCACCTTCAGGTCGTCCTCCGTGCGGTACCGGGCGGCGAGCTGGGCGCAGAACGGCTCGATGGCCTCGCGGGTCTCCAGCAGCGCGGCCAGCCGGATCTGCTGGCCTCTGATCACCAGGCTCACCGAGGTCTCGACCGCGTCCTTGCTCGGCCGCTGGACAAAGGCGCCACCGGCCCGACCGGCCTTGATCCGGACCAGGCCCTGAACCTCAAGGATGCGCAGGGCCTCCCGGACGGTTGAACGGCTCATCCGGGTCTGCGTGACCAGCTCACGCTCTGGTGGAAGCGGTGTGTCCTCGGTGAACTCGCCGGTGAGGATGCGCTCGCGAAGCTCGTTCGCCAGCACGTCCGATGCCTTGGGGACCTCCATGGGAGCGAGCCGGATCGCCGATCGATCCTTCTTCAACGCGTCGGCCATGTGATTCTCTCTATCGATGGTCTATTGGTCAGACCTAAGTTACCATCCGAACATCGTGCACAGGGCAGTCATGGACGAGCATTACAGGAGCGGGCATGCGGTGGGATCTGGCCGACGAGCAGGAGATGTTCCGGGACTCGTTGGGCGAGTGGCTGGACCGTTTCGCCCCCGCCGATACCGTGCACGGCTGGCTCGGCGCCGGTGACGCCGCCACGTTCGAGGGGCTTCTCGTCTCGGACGGCTGGCTGGCCGTGGGGTTCGCGCAGGAGTACGGCGGCCAGGGCGGTGGCCTGCTGGAGCTCGCGCTCACGGCCGAGCGGCTGGGGCGGCACAGCGCACCGTCCAGCGCGTGGACGGCGTCGGTGCTCGCCGTCGAGGCGCTGACCGTCCTGCCGGAGCGGGCCGCCGCGGTGCTCACCGACGGCAGCTTCGCGGCTCTTGCCGTGGACGCCGACAGGCCGCCGGACGAGCCCGGCCCGGTCGTCGAGGTGGGGGCCGGCCGGGCCGGCCTGGACGGCGGGGACGGTGGGGACGGCGGGGTCCTGCGCGGCACCGTGCGGTCGGTGCTCGGCGCGGACCGCGCCCGGCAGCTGATCGTCCCGGCGGGCACGGCCGCGGGGCGGGCGTTGTTTCTGGTCGACGCCGGCACCGAGGGGGTGGGGATCAGGGCCCGTGAACTGCTGGACCGCAGCCGCTCGGTGGCGGACGTGGATCTCGCCGACGTCCCCGCCCGGCGGCTGGGCGCCGACGCCGAGCGGGTGCTCGCCCAGGCCGCGCTGCGGGCGGCCGTTCTCGTCGCCGCCGACAGCCTCGGGGCCGCGGAGCGCATGCTGCGTCTCGCGGTGGAGTACAGCAAGCAGCGGCGGCAGTTCGGGGTCCCGATCGGCTCGTTCCAGGCGGTGAAGCACGCGGCCGCCTCCATCCTGGTCGCGGTCGAGGCCGCCCGCTCCGTCGTCTACTTCGCCGCGGTGTCCGTGGACCAGGGGCACGAGGACGCGGCGCTGCACGCGGCGACCGCGAAGGCGCAGGTCACGGCCGCCGGTGAGCAGGCGGCCGACAGCGCGCTGACCATGCACGGCGCCATCGGCTACACCTGGGAGCACGAGCTGCAGCTCGCCTACAAGCGGGCGAAGCTGAACAAACGGCTCTTCGGCGCGCCGGGCGTGTGGAACGAGCGGCTGGCCGCGGCGCTGCCGCTGCTGCCCGTCGCCTGATACAACTTTTTGGTCTGTCCTTTGATACAATCAATCCAAAATCTGTCGTGCCTGGCCGAACAGGAGGCCTGCCGTGGACTTCGACCTGACAGAGGACCAGGCGACGATCCGCAAAGCCGTCGCCGAGCTCGCGAGCAAGTTTGACGACCAGTACTGGTTGGAGAAGGACTCCGCACACGAGTTCCCGACCGAGTTCTACGACGCGTTCGCCAAGGGCGGCTGGTTAGGGATCACCACGCCCGAGGAGTACGGCGGTCACGGCCTCGGCATCACCGAGGCGTCGATCCTGCTTGAGGAGGTGTCGGCAGCCGGCGGCGGCATGAACGCCGCGAGCTCGATGCACCTGTCGATCTTCGGGATGCACCCGGTCATCGTCCACGGCTCGGACGAGCTCAAGCAGCGCAACCTGCCCCGCATCGTCAACGGTGACCTGCACGTGTGCTTCGGGGTCACCGAGCCGGGCGCGGGGCTCGACACCACGCGCATCACCACGTTCGCCCGCCGGGACGGCGACCACTACGTGGTCAACGGGCGCAAGGTGTGGATCTCCAAGGCGCTGGAGTCCGAGAAGGTCCTCCTGCTCACCCGGACGACCAGGTACGAGGACGTGCAGAAGAAGACCGACGGCATGACCCTCTTCCTGACCAGCCTCGACCGCAACGCGGTCGACATCCGGCCGATCAGGAAGATGGGGCGCAACGCGGTCAGCTCGAACGAGCTCTTCATCGACGACCTGCGCGTTCCGGTGGAGGACCGGGTCGGCGAGGAGGGCGCGGGGTTCCGCTACCTGCTGGACGGGCTGAACCCGGAGCGGATGCTGATAGCCGCCGAGGCGCTCGGGCTGGGCCGCGCCGCGCTGCGGCAGGCCGTCCGCTACGGCAACGAGCGCGAGGTGTTCGGCCGTCCCATCGGCAAGAACCAGGGCCTGCAGTTCCCGCTGGCCGACTCGCTGGCCCACCTCGACGCGGCCGAACTGGTGCTGCGCAAGGCGACCTGGCTCTACGACCAGGGCAAGCCCTGCGCCCGGGAGGCGAACACCGCCAAGTACCTGTGCGCCGACGCCGGTTTCCAGGCGGCCGACCGGGCGCTGCAGACGCACGGCGGCATGGGCTACTCCGAGGAGTACCCCGTCGCGCGCTACTTCCGGGAGGCGCGGCTGCTGCGGATCGCCCCGATCAGCCAGGAAATGGTCCTGAACTATCTCGGCCCACACGTTCTCGGTCTGCCCAGGAGCTACTGATGTTCGGTTTGCACGGCCGCTCGGCACTGGTGACGGGGGCGGGCAGCGGGATCGGGGCGGCGGTCGCGGAGGCGTTCGCGGCCGCGGGTGCCGCGGTCCTCGTCTCCGACATCGACGAACAGGCGGCGAAGTCGGTGGCGGAACGCATCCGCGCCACCGGGGGCACGACGGACTCCTTCGCCCTCGACGTCCGCGACGGCACGGCCGCCGCCGAGGCCGCCCGGCGCGCGGCGGCGCTCGCCGGCGGCACCCTGCACATCCTGGTCAACAACGCCGGCGCGATCGCACCGGCGATGTTCCCCGACCTCACCCAGGAGGCGTTCCGCCGGATCATCGACATCCACCTGGTCGGCAGCTTCGTGTGCAGCCAGGCCGCCCTGCCGTACCTGCCCGAGGACGGCAGCGGGCGCATCATCAACGTGACCTCGGCCGCGGGGCTGCAGGGCACGATCGGGCAGGCCAACTACGGGGCGGCGAAGGCCGGCATCATCGGCCTGACGAAGTCGCTGGCCAAGGAGCTCGCGCGGCGCAACGTCACGGTCAACGCGCTGGCCCCGCTGGCGGCCACACCCATGACGCAGAACATCCGCAGCAACGAGAAGCTGGCGAGCAAGACGCTGGCGAGAATCCCGCTCGGCCGCTGGGCGCAGCCGGCGGAGATCGCCGGCAGTTTCGTGTTCTTCGCCTCCGACGCGGCCGCGTACATCACGGGCCAGGTGCTGCCCGTCGACGGTGGAACGGTGATGTGATGACCAGGACGACCACGAGCCCCTTCCTGCGCACCGGCCGCGAGGTGCTGATAGCGGAGGCCGTCCGCACACCCATCGGCAGGTCGCACCCGGAGCGGGGCTGGTACCGCGACACCCACCCCAACGCGATTCTCGCCGCCTGTTACACCGAGCTGATCGCCCGTAGCGGTATCGCTCCCGACGTGGTCGAGGACCTCGTCATCGGCTGTACGGCGCCCTTCGGCGAGCAGTCGCGCAACATAGGGCGCAACGCCTGGCTGCAGGCCGGCTACCCGCCGGAGGTGCCCGCCGTCACCCTCGACCGGCGCTGCGGGTCGGCGCAGACCGCGCTCGCCATGGCGGCCGCGCTGATCGGCTCCGGCACGCACGACGTGGTCATCGCCGGCGGCGTCGAGCACATGGGGCACGTCCCCATCAACTCGCCGGGCAGGATCTCCGAGCTCTACGGCGACCCGTGGCCGCTTCAGCTGCGCGACCGGTACTCCTTCGTCCACCAGGGCGAGAGCGCCGAGCTGATCGCGGACCGCTGGCAGATCAGCCGCACGGAGATGGACGAGTTCGCGGTGCGCTCGCACCAGCTGGCCGTCGCGGCGGTCGACGAGGGCCGCTTCGCCGCCGAGATGGTGCCCCTGGAACTGGCGGGGGAGACCCGTAGCAGCGACCAGAGCATCCGGCCGGGCACCAACCTGGAGACGCTGGCCGGCCTGAAGCCCTCCTTCCGCCCGGAGGACGGGCGCATCACGGCCGGCAGCTCGTCACCGATCTCCGACGGCGCCGCCGCCGTGCTGCTCGCCTCCCGCCCGGCCGCGCAGCGTCACGGCCTGAAGGTCCGGGCCCGCGTCCTCGACCAGACCACGGTCGGGGTCGACCCGGTCATCATGCTGACCGGCCCCATCCCCGCGACGCGCAAGCTGCTCGAGCGCAACGGGCTCACGATCGACGACATCGACCTGATCGAGATCAACGAGGCGTTCAGCTCCGTGGTGCTCGCCTGGGAACGCGAGCTCAAGCCCGACATGGACCGGGTCAACGTCAACGGCGGGGCCATCGCGCTCGGGCATCCCGTCGGCGCCACCGGCTCGCGCCTGACCGCCACGATCCTCGCCGAGCTGCAGCGGCGCGACGCCGAGCTCGGCCTGATCACGATGTGCTGCGGCGGCGGGCTCGGCACCGCCACCCTGGTGCAGCGGCTCGACGGATGATCGATCTCACGAGGTACCTGGCGCCGGGTGCCGGCGTCTGGTGGGGCCAGGCGAGCGCCGAGCCGCAGCCGCTGGTGCACGCGCTGCTCGACCAGATCGGCCGGCTCGGCCCGCGGCGCGCCTTCTGCGGGCTGAGCTGGGACGAGCGGCTCACCCGGGAGCTGCCCGAGGCGCTGCGCCTGGTCTCCTACGGCGGTCTGGGCGAGTTACGGGTGCTCAGCCGCGCCGGGCGCCTCGACGTGCTGCCGTGCCACTACTCCGCCCTGCCGCGGATGTTCGCCGAGGGGCATCTGCCCCGCGATGTCGGCTTCGTCCAGGTCTCGCCGCCGGACGCCGACGGCACCTGCTCGCTCGGCATCGGCGTGGACTACGCCGCCGACGCCGTGGCGCACACCCCCGTGCTGATCGCCGAGATCAACCAGCGGATGCCGGCGACCGTCGGCACGCCACGCATCCCGCTGCGCCGGTTCGCGGCCGTGGTGGAGACCGACCGTCCGCTGCGGCAGGCGCCCGAACGCCCGCCGGACAGCACGGACCAGGCCATCGCGCGCAACGTCGCGCAGCTCGTCGAGGACGGGAACACCCTCCAGATGGGTGTCGGCCCGCTCCCGTCCGCGGTCCTCGATGGCCTTGTCGGCCACCGGGACCTCGGCTTCCACTCCGGGATGATCTCCGATGGCATCCTGCGCCTGGTCGACAAGGGCGTGCTGACCGGGGCGCGCAAGGAGATCGACCGGGGTGTCATCGTCACCGGCGCGGCGCTCGGCAGCACCGAGCTGTACGAGCGGCTGGCCGGCCTGCCGGTCGAGTTCCGCCCCGCCAGCTACACGCACGCCCCGGCGACGCTGGCCCAGCTGCGTTCGCTGGTGTCGGTCAACTCGGCCATCGAGGTCGACCTGACCGGGCAGGTCGGAGCCGAGGTACGCCGCGGCGTCCTGATCGGGGCGGTCGGCGGCCAGGTCGACTTCTCGCGGGCGGCGGCACTGACCGGGACCCGTTCCATCATCGCGCTGCGCGCGCGCTCCGGGGATCGGTCCACGATCAGGCCGGCTCTTCAGGCGGGCGTGGTGACGACCTCCCGGTCGGACGTGGACGTGGTCGTGACGGAGTACGGCGCCGCGCACCTGCGCGGCTGCGGCCTCGCGGAACGAGCCCGGCGCCTGATCGCCATCGCCGCGCCGGAGCATCAGGAAGCCCTCGAGCGGGCCGCCCTGGAGAAGTCCTGAAGCAGCCGGGTAAGGCCCGCGGCGAAGCGGGCCGCACAGAACGGAGAGGAGCCCGAACAATGAGCACGCACCGCCCCGACCATGTGCACATCCGGGAGGTCGGCCCACGGGACGGTTTCCAGAACGAACCGGAACGCATCGCCACCGACAACAAGGTCCGGCTCATCAACGCCCTGGGCCGGGCCGGCTTCAAACGGATCGAGGTGGCCAGCTTCGTCCGCCCGGACGTGATCCCGCAGCTTGCCGACGGCGTGCAGGTGCTGGAGAGCATCGACGTGCCCGACGACGTGTCGCTCATGGTCCTCGTCCCGAACAGCAGGGGGCTGGACAACGCGCTGAAGGTGCGCCACCTCTTCCACGAGGTCGCGGTCTTCGTGTCCGCGTCGGAGACGCACAACAAGAAGAACGTCAACCGCACCGTCGACGAGACGATGGCCGACAACGACGTCATGGTCGGCCGGATCCGGGCGGAGGGGCTGAAGTGCGCCGCCGTCATCGCGACGTCCTTCGGCTGCCCGTACGAGGGCAGGATCGAGCTGAAGCGGGTGCTGGACCTCGCGGAGCGGTTCGCCGAGGCGGGGGCGACCGAGATCGGCTTCGGTGACACCACCGGGATGGCCAACCCCGCGTACGCCGGCGAGTTCTTCACCGCGGCGCTCGAGCGGCTGCCCGGGACCGAGGTCACCGCCCACTTCCACAACACGCGGGGGCAGGGGCTGGCCAACGCGTTCGCCGCGCTGGAAGCCGGCTGCGCCAGCTTCGAGTCGAGCTTCGGCGAACTCGGCGGCTGCCCCGTCCCGGCCGGGTCGACCGGCAACATCGCCACCGAGGACCTGGTGAGCATGTTCCACGAGATGGGCGTGGCCACCGGCCTGTCGCTGCCCGCGATCATCGAGGCGGCCCGCGAGGCGCAGTCGGTGCTCGGCCGCACCCTCACCAGCCACTCGATCATCGCCGGGCCGGTCAACTGGCCGTCCAGCGCCGCCTGAGGCTTTCCCGCCGGCACAGCGGAGCCCCGCCGGCACAGCGGAGCCCCGCCGGCACGACGGAGCTCCGCCCGCACGGCGAGCTCCACCGGCACGGCGAACACACGACACGACGAGCACAGCGGAGACAAACATGAGCAATCGGGTCGCCTTCGTCACCGGCGGCGCGCAGGGCATCGGCGAAGGCATCTCGCGGACGCTCGGGGCCAAGGGCTTCCAGGTCGCCGTCGCCGACCTCAACTTCGAGGCGGCGCAGGCCACCGCCGCGGCGGTCACCGCCGCCGGCGGCAGGGCCATCGCCGTCCACGTGGACGTGACGGACACCGCCTCCGTCCAGGCCGGGGTGAAGGCGGTGACCGGCGAGCTCGGCCCGGTCGAGATCGCCGTGAACAACGCCGGCTGGGACGACTTCCTGAAGTTCGTCGACACCACCGAGGAGTTCTGGGACCGCATCCTGGAAATCAACTTCAAGGGAGCGCTGCGGGTCACCAGGACCGTGGTGCCCGGCATGCTGGAGCGGGGCTGGGGGCGCGTCATCAACATCGGCTCCGACGCGGGCCGGGTCGGCTCCTCGCTCGAGGCGGTGTACTCCGGCGCCAAGGGCGGCATCATCGCCTTCACCAAGACGCTCGCCCGCGAGGTGGCCACCAAGGGCGTCACCGCGAACACCGTCTGCCCCGGCCCCACCGACACGCCCGCCCTGCGCAAGTTCGCCGACAACGCCGGCCAGGACGCCGAGAAGGTCATCGCCGGGATGACCCGGTCGGTGCCCCTGCGCCGCCTGGCGCAGCCGAGCGACGTGGCGGCGGCCGTCGCGTTCTTCGCCTCCGACGAGGCCGGCTACATCACCGGCCAGACGCTGTCGGTCAGCGGCGGGCTCACCATGGCCTGACCGGCCCGCCGGCCCGCCGGCCCGGCCGGGGACGTCCCACCCGGAAAGATATCCACCCGGAATGGCAGGCGGCGGCCGGCGCCCGTTCCACGGGCCGTGTTCGTGGCCACCGCGGATCCACAAGCTGTTGAATGAGGATGACACAATGCCCGACCCTGGTAGCACGGCCGTCAGATGGGATCGTGTGGCGGACGGCGTTCTGCGTGTGACGCTGGAGCGGCCGCCCGCGAACGCGCTCGGCAGGCCCATCATCGAGGGGCTGGCCGCCGCGCTGGACGAACTGGACGCGGCGGGCAACGTCATAACCGTCGTCACGTCCGCCATTCCGGGTTTCTTCGCCGCCGGCGCGGACATCAAGCACATGTCCGCGGTGGACGCCGAGTCCTTCCTGGCCTATGGTGACGAGCTGCGCGGCGTGCTCGACCGGCTCGCCGCGCCGGACCGCATCACGATCGCGGCCATTGACGGGCTGGCCCTCGGCGGCGGGCTTGAGCTCGCGATGGCGTGCACGCTGCGGGTCGCCGGGGCCGGGGCGCGCCTCGGCCTGCCCGAGGCCAGGCTCGGCCTGATCCCCGGCGCGGGCGGCACCCAGCGGCTGCCGCGGCTCGTCGGCCGTGGCCGGGCCCTCGACATCATGCTGACGGCCAGGCAGGTGCCCGCGCCGGAGGCCCACGCGATCGGCCTGGTCGACCGGCTCGTCGAGCAGGGGCAGGCCGAGCAGGAGGCGCTCAGGCTCGCCGCCGAGCTGCGCCGGCTGTCGCAGCCCGCCCTGCACGCCGTGGTCCGCACGGTCGACGCCGCGTTCGACCTGACGTTGCCGGCGGGCTTCGCCTACGAGGTCGCCCAGGAACAGGAGCTGTTCGAGTCGGGCGAGGCGAAAGAGGGGCTGGCGGCTTTCCTGGAGAAGCGTCCGCCGAAATTCGTCTGACACCCCGGCCCGGTCGGCCGGCCGGGCCCCCGCCGGGGCGGCCCGGTATCCGTGAACAGCGGTGGATGGATGTACTTCTCGGAGTTTGGCGGGATTTTTCCATGGCAGTGAACCGTTATACGCTGACCGACGAACAGAGATCAGATCTGATTATGCTGGTCCGCGGTCCGGTCGAGGAACGGGCGGTTGCCGACCGGGCGCGGATGGTGCTGTGGTGGGATGAAGGCATGCCGGCCCGCGCGATAGCCGCTCTGCTGCGAGTGTCGCCGCCCACCGTGTATCTGTGGCCGGCCCGTTTCGCCAGATTCGGGATCGAGGGGCTCTACGACGCGCCGCGGCCCGCGCCGCCGCCGGTTCATGACGGACGGGTGCGGGCAAGGATTCTCGCACTGGCCCGGCAGTCGCCGCCCGCGGAGACCGGGCTGCGGCGCTGGTCGAGCCGTGCGATGGCGCGGTACCTGCAGCGCTGTGAGGGAGTCGTGGTGTCACATACCTTCATCGCCGACCTCTGGCGGGAGAACAATCTTCAGCCGTACCGGACGGGGACCTTCGGGCCGCCGGCCGGCCCGGCCCCGCGGACACCGGACACCGCCACCGCCACCGCCACCGCCACCGTCGACCAGCTCCAGCGCTTATCACGTGGCGGGATGCACACGAACAGCTGAGGGGAAGAACTGTGGGGAGCATCGAGGAGGCCGCGTTCGAGACCATCCTGGTCGAACGCCCCTCGGACGGCATCATCGTCGCGACGCTGAACCGCCCGGAGCGGCTGAACGCGATGACGGTGCGCATGTTCGAGGAGCTCGAGGACCTGGCCCTGGCGGTGGACGGCGACCTCGACGCGCGCGTCCTGATCCTCACGGGCGCGGGGGACCGGGCCTTCTGCGCCGGCTACGACCTCGACGACGCCGAGGAGCTGTCGAGCCTGTCGCCCATGGGCATGCTCGTACGCCAGGAGCGCGCCGCCCGCGCGCTGGCGACGCTCCGGTCGGTCCGGATCCCGGTGATCGCGGCGCTCAACGGCACCGCCGCGGGCGGCGGGATGTCGCTCGCGCTCGTCGCCGACATCCGGCTGGCCACGCCGTCGGTGAGGTTCAACGCCGCCTTCGTACGCATCGGCCTGTCCGCCGGGGACATGGGCGCCTCCTGGCTGCTGCCGCGCATCGTCGGGCCCGCGCTCAGCGCCGACATCGCCTATACCGGGCGTTTCGTCGAGGCGCAGGAGGCCGAGCGGATCGGCCTGGTCAACAGGATCGTCCCGGCGCAGGCCCTGCTGGCCGAGGCCGTCGCCATGGCCGAGGTCATCCGCGCCAGCCCGGCTGGCGCCATCCAGCTGTCCAAACGGTCGCTGCAGGCCAACATGGAGGTGTCCTCGTACCCGGCCGCCCTGGAGCTGGAGAACCGTGGCCAGGTGGTGCTCACCAGGGACGAGGAGATCGGCTTCCCGGCGGCCCTCGACGCCCTCGGACGGGAGTACGCCGACGCGCAGGAGCACACCGGCGCTCCTGTTCCCGGGCTGGCCGTTGCCCGGCCGGTGACGAGAGATCGGACCAACAGTGGGGAAGGCGGTTTCATGCTCCAGTTCGAGCCACCGAAGTTGGAGACGCTGACGCTCGAGCCCCTGGCGGGCGGCAGCGTGCTGCTGACGGTCAACCGTCCCCACCGGATGAACTCGCTGACGGTCAAGATGTTCGAGGAGTTCAACACCGTCGCCCACGCCCTGCGGGACACCGACGCCAGGGCGCTGATCCTCACCGGGGCGGGCGGCCGCGCGTTCTGCGCGGGCTTCGACCTCGACGAGATCGGCGTCATCGCCACCATGGGCGTGCGTGAGTTCCTGCGTTTCCAGGAGATCGCGGCCGGGGGTTTCGCGGCGATCCGTGCCCTTCCCTTCCCCGTGGTCGCGGCCATCCACGGGGCGGCCTCGGGGGGCGGGCTGGCGCTCGCGCTCGCCGCGGACATCCGCCTGGTCGCGCCGACCGCCAAGTTCAACGCCCCGTTCGTCCGGCTCGGGCTGTCCATCGGGGACCTGGGCACCTCGTGGCAGCTCACCCGGCTGGTCGGGCCCGGGCGGGCGGCCGAGATCGCCTACACGGTGCGTACCGTCGAGGCCGAGGAGGCGGTCCGCATCGGGCTGGCGAACCGGCTCGTGCCGTCGGAGACGCTGCTTGAGGAGGCGTTCACGGTGGCGAAACAGATCGCCGGCAACTCGCCCGCCGGTATCCGCATGTCCAAGCGCGCGCTGCAGCACAACCAGGAGAACGCCTCCTTCGCGGCGGCGCTCGAGCTGGAGAACCGCGGCCAGGCGCTGCTGACGCGCGGTGAGGACATGACCGAGGCCCTGACGGCGTTCAAGGCACGCCGGCCGCCACGGTTCACCGGCAGGTAGGGGACGCGGGCCGGGGGACAGCAGGCCGGGCCAGGCGCCGGCAGCTGTCCCGGCCGGGCTGTCCCCCGGCTGCCCGAAAAACAGGGGAGTAGAAACGGGAAAGCAGCGACGAGAACCCGGAAAGACAGCGGAACGCCCCCGGATAATCGCCGTCCGGGGGCGTTCCTCCGGTTTCTGGGGAAAGTACCGTTTATGTGGGGGGACGGTGCCCCGAAGAAATGGGCGGAGCGGAGGGGATACCGTCAGACGTCGCGCTGGGCCTTGCTCTGCGCGCTCGCCAGCTGGCTGCGCTCGCGGATTTCGGACCAGTCCTGGTCGCTCAGGGTGGTCAGGCCCGCGAACGTCCCCGGGCCGGCCAGTTTCTGCCCCCCGTCCATCGCGATCGTCTCGCCGGTGAGGTAGTCGCAGGCGTCCGACAGGAGGAATATCACGAGGTTCGCCAGCTCCTCGACGGTGCCCACGCGGCGCATCGGGATCTGGTCGGCCTGGGTCGCCCCGACCGAGCTCCTGTCGGTGGGGTTGAGCATCTCCCAGGCGTAGTCCGTCGGGATGGGCCCGGGCGCGAGGGCGTTGAGGCGGATGCCGTAGCGGGCCCACTCGACCGCCAGCGACATGGTCATGGCGTGCACGGCGGCCTTGCCCATCGCGGAGGGGACCACGAACGCGGAGCCGGTCCAGATCCAGGTGGTGAGCATGGACAGCACCGCCCCTGGCAGCCCCTCGGCGATCCAGCGGCGGCCGGCGGCGTGGGTGGTGTTGAAGGAGCCGTTCATCACGGTCGAGCTGACGGCCTCGAAGGCGCGTGCGCTCAGGCTGGCGGTCGGCGCGATGAAGTTCGCCGCGGCGTTGTTGACGACGCTGGTCAACGGCCCGTACTGGGACCAGATCCCGTCGATGGCCGCGTCGACGAGATCCGCCTTGCGCACGTCGACCGTCTGCACGTGGACGCTGCCCGGCCGGGAGGCCGACGCCTGCGCGGCGGCATCCTCCAGGACGGCCTGCCGGCGCCCCCACAGATGGACCTCGGCGCCGTGCTGCACCAGGTGGGCCGCCACCCCCCGGCCGAGGCCGGTCCCACCGCCGGTGATGAGAACCCGTTTTCCCAGCAGCACGTCTGGCGAGTAGATGGACTTCGAGCTGTCAGCCATGGGTGGTCCCTTGTCGGCTCTGGTGGCCCTGCGCAGCCCCGGGGAGCTCTGATGGTCTCCCCGGGGGGCTCTGTCGGCGTTGGCGGTGCTGCCCGGTCACGCACCCGCGGTCACAGCGGGCCGGAAGCCGCTCCCGCGGCACCGCGGTGCTGTCTGTCTCGTGCGCGGTGCCGCGGACGGGCCTTCGGCTGCCCGGTACTTCGGCTGCTCCGGTACTCCAGTTGCTCCGGTATTTTAGTTGCCCGTTACTTCAGTTGCCCCGGTACACGGAGAAGTCCGGCGGGCGCTTCTCGTTGAAGGCGGTGATGCCTTCCTTGGCCTCGGGGGACTCACCGAACAGCTTGAGGCTGGAGTACGCCAGCTGCCCGATTCCCGCGAAGTGCTCGGTGTCGGTGTTCAGCGACTGCTTGAGCACCTTGAGCGAGGTGGGCGACAGCAGGAGGATCTCATCCGCCCAGGCGCGGACCTCCGCCCGCAGCTGGGCGGCCGGGACCACCTTGTTGACCAGGCCCCAGTCCGCGGCCTGCTGGGCGCTGTACTGGCGGCAGAGGAACCAGATCTCGCGGGCTCGCTTCTCACCGATCACGCGGGCGAGGTAGCCGGTGCCGAAACCGGCGTCGAACGAGCCGACCCGCGGGCCGTTCTGGCCGAAACGGGCGGTCTCGGACGCGATGCTGAGGTCGCACAACAGGTGCAGGACGTGGCCGCCGCCGATGGCGAAACCGTTCACCGCCGCGATGACGGGCTTGGGCACGTCACGGATGACCCGGTGCAGGGCGTCCACCTCGAACAGGCCGCTGTCCGACGGGCCGTAGTCGCCGGTCTCCAGGCGCTGTTTCTGGTCACCGCCGGTGCAGAAGGCTTTCTCGCCGGCGCCGGTGAGAGCGATGACGCCGACCTCGTCGCTGGCCCAGGCGCGCTTGAAGCTTTTGATCAGCTCGTCGACGGTGCGGGCCCGGAACGAATTGTAACGCTCCGGCCGATTGATGGTGATCCAGGCCAGGCCGTTTTCGACCTTGTACGTCACGTCAGTGAACTGGTCGTCCATTGAACCGATGACCCTCTTCGATCAGGAAGCGAGCAGGGGTGCTGCTCGTCAGGGAGTAGATGACATGATCTTCCTGGCTGCCCGCCCGGAAAACGCCGGCCCGCCGGAGGGCAAATGTACTGGTACGAACGGCCTTTTTCAAGGCGCTGTCGGGCCTGGCAATTGAACACCACTGACGGGAGACAGGAATTACCTCCAAAGGGGGACCGGAGCCATGGCTCAGGTGGGTGCCGCCCTCGCCAGGAGTGATCAGCCGCTGTCGGACGGGTCCGGCAGCGGGCCGGCCGGCCGGGTCGCCGGGGCCTCGTCGCACCGTCCGCGCACGCCGTCCGGTGGGGGTGGGGCTCTTTCGGTTCCGTCGGGTCGGCGGGGCTTCCTCCCGCGTCGCGGGGTTCTCCGTCATGGACGGATGGCCCCGCGACCGGGCAGTTGGTAACGCAGGGAAATTTTTCGATCACTATATGTTCCTAAGGTGGTACCTCAGGTATCCGCAAGGGGTACGAGGATTTCCCCTATGGGTGATGCAGGACACAGTTTGGCCGCCTACCGTTGACCCGACCGGGCGCCAGTGTCGTCGCCTGCGGTTCGCCTCTGGGCGGCGTCGACAGGGAAGGGGGGTTGTCGATCATCTTCCCACCTTCGGTGGATCTGGATTAAAGATCATGTATGAGGAGAGCTCATGGTCGCGGTCGCACCTGTGAACACCCGTCCGATACCGGACGAGATTGCCTGTCAGGTCGTCTTACCCGAGGGGCATATCGACGAGGACAGGCTGTTCGCCGCCTACCAGTGGCTGCGTGAGAACAATCCGCTCGGTCAGGTCAGGGTGGCGGGCTACGATCCGGTCTGGCTGGTCGCCAGGCATGCCGACATCATGGAGATCGAGCGGCAGCCGGACATCTTCACCAGCGGTGGCGGTGTCCAGCCGGGCTCTCACAACCCGATTCTGCAGAACCAGGCCGGTGACGAGTTCACCAAGAACCTCACCGGTGGCAGCCTGCGCATTCTCGACGCGCTCCCCTACCTTGACCCGCCGGAGCACACCGCGGTCAAGGACGTCGCGGTCGAATGGTTCCGCCCCGCGAACCTGAAGAAGTGGGAGGACACCATCCGCGAGCTCGCCCGGGAGGTCATCGCCAGGTTCCTGCACCCCGGCGAGAACAATATCGACTTCGTCAGGGAGTTCGCGCTCTTCTACCCGCTGCACGTCATCATGACCCTTTTCGGCGTGCCCGAGGAGGACGAGCCGAGGATGATGGCGCTCAGCCAGGAGTTCTTTGGCACGGAGGACCCCGAGGCGCGCCGGGAGGATGTCGAGGCGCTCACTCCGGAGGCGGCCGCGCAGCAGTGGTCCGCGGCGATCAGGGACTTCTACGCCTACTTCGACGTGCTGGTGGAGGACCGGCGGAAGAACCCGAAGGACGACCTCGCCACGATCATCGCGCTCGCGAAGGGGGAGGACGGCGAGTACTATCCGAAGGGGTTCGCCTACGGCTGGTTCATCGCGATCGCCACCGCCGGTCACGACACGACGTCGAGCACGCTCTCGGGAGCGCTTGAGCAGCTCGCGCTGCATCCCGACCAGCTCAAGAGGGTCCAGGATGATCTTTCGCTCGTCCCGCACCTGCTCAACGAGGCGCTGCGCTGGGCGTCCCCGGTCAAGCAGTTCACCCGGCAGGCCACCGAGGATTACACGCTGAACGGAAGCGAGATCAAGAAGGGTGACCGGCTGATGCTGCTGTACCAGTCGGCCAACCGCGACGCCGAGGTGTTCGACGATCCCGACACATTCCGGATCGACCGCCGGCCGAACAAGCACATCGCCTTCGGCTACGGCCCGCACATGTGCATCGGCCAGCACGTGGCCAAGCTCGAGCTGAGGATCATACTCGAGGAGCTGCTGCCGCGTATCGGGAAGATCGAGCTGACCGGCGAGCGCAAGGTCGTCCAGACGAACTTCGTCGGCGGGCTGAAGAAACTGCCGGTACGTCTGGAGCTGCGGTGACCCAGCGGCGGGTTTCCCCCGACAGCCGCCGGGTGGTGGTCGTCGGGGGAGGTCATGCGGGCGGCACGCTGGTAGGGCTGCTGCGGCAGGCCGGCTTCACCGGTGAGATCGTGCTGTTCGGCCAGGAGACGGACCTGCCGTACCACCGTCCGCCCCTGTCCAAGAAGTTCATCGACGGCGATCTCGAGCACTGGCTGCGCCCGCCGGAGTTCTACCCGGAGCAGGACATCTCCGTCCGGCTGGGCGAGTCGGTCGAGTCGGTCGACCCCGTGGCGCGCCGCGTGTACACGAGCGGCGCGCAGACCGTCGACTACGACGTGCTCGTCCTCGCCACCGGGGCCGAGCCCCGGCGGCTGCCGGCGCCCGGGGCCGATCTCGCCGGTGTTCTCACCCTGCGCACCCTCGCCGACGCCCGTGTCCTGCGCAAGGCCGTCATCAGCGGCGGCCCGATCGCGATCATCGGTGGTGGGTACGTCGGCCTGGAGGTCGCGGCGGTGGCGCGGGCGGGCGGCGTCGAGGTGACGGTCATCGAACGCGAGGAGCGGGTGCTCGCGCGGGTGGCGAGCAGCCGGCTGTCGGAGATCCTGGCGGCGTACCACCGGGAGCGCGACACCACGATCCTCACCGGGGCGCAGGTCGTCGGCCTGTCCGGCGAGGACGGCCGGGTCCAGGGCGTGCTTCTCGGCGACGGGACGCGGATAGCCTGCGACATCGCCCTCGTGGGCATCGGCGCGGTCCCGCGCGACGAGCTCGCAGTGGCGGCCGGCCTGGCCTGCGAGCAGGGGATCCTGGTCGACGGCCAGGCGCGCACCAGCGATCCGGCGATCTTCGCGATCGGGGACGTCACCCGCCGGCCGCTGCCGGGCGTCGACGGGCTGCAGCGGCTGGAGAGCATCCCCAGCGCGGTGGAGCAGGCCAAGCAGGCCACGGCCGCGATCGTCGGCGCGCAGCCCGTCCACCCGGAGGTGCCCTGGTTCTGGTCCGACCAGTTCGACCTGAAGCTCAAGATAGCCGGGATCGTCTCCGCGCCGCCCGGTACCGTCCTGCGCGGTGACCCGGCATCGGGGCGCTTCGCCCTGTTCCACCACACGGACGGCAGGATCACGGCGGTGGAGTCCGCGAACTCGCCGGGCGACTTCATGGCCGGCAAGAAGCTCATCGCCGGCGGTGAGCGGGTCGACCCGGTACGGCTGGCCGACCCCGCCGTACCACTCCGCGGCGCCGTGATCACATGAACCGTCACCGTATGAACCGTCACCACATGAAAAACAAAGCTGTTGTTATGTCAGGTCGTCATCAAGCCATATGAAACAACCGGATGAGCACGGAGCGCGCGATGCCCATAATCACCTACGTTCTGCCCGACGGCACCGAACACGCGGTCGACGTCCCGCCTGGGCAGACCGTGATGGATGGTTCGGTTCGCAACAACCTGCCGGGGATCGTCGCCGAGTGCGGCGGTAGCTGCTCGTGCGCGACGTGCCACGTCTACGTCGGCCCGGAGTCGCAGGCGTTCTTCGACGAGATGACCGACGAGGAGCGCGAGCTGCTGGAGTTCGCCGACGGCACGCGGGAGGACTCCCGGCTGTCCTGCCAGCTCGTCATCACCAGCGAATGCAAGGGCGTCCGGGTGACGGTGTCGGCCGACAACGGCTGATCCGGATGCCTCCGGGCACGCTCCGGCCGGCATGCCCAGGTGCCGGGCTGGCCATCACCGCGGTCGTGGCGGGCGGCAGCGGACCGGACAGCTTCAGCCCCGAGCCGCTCGCGCCGCACCGGGCCGGGAAGCTCCCCGCCGGCAAACTGATCACCACGGTGCCGTCCACGCAGATCAACGAAGCCGCGGCACCGCGGCACCGTGGCGAGGCGGTGAAGATTGTTCTTGTCCACGAGTGAGCGTGGCGGCCCGCGCAGGATTCCGTCCTCGTAAGGAGAATGCCAATGACGACGACGATCGACTACGACCAGTTCTACATCGACGGCGCCTGGCAGGCGCCGGCCGCGAACGGCAGCATCCCCGTGCACTCGGCCAGCACCGAGGAGCGGGTGGGCAGCGTCCCGGAGGGGACCGAACGCGACATCGACCTGGCGGTGGCGGCGGCGCGCCGCGCCTTCGACGACCCGGACGGGTGGTCCCGGTGGTCGCCGGCGCGCCGCGCGGAGGTGCTGGAGCGGTTCGCGGCCGCGCTGGAGGCACGCGGCGCGGAGACCGCGCGCCGGGTCAGCGTCCAGAACGGGATGCCGATCTGGTTAGCCAACCAGTTCGAGGCGGGCTTCCCGCCGTTGCTGCTGCGCTACTACAGCGGCCTGGTCGCGCAGACCGGGCTGGAGGAGATACGCCCCGGCATGCTGGGCGGCCGCTCCCTGGTCATCCGCGAGCCCGTCGGCGTGGTCGGCGCCGTGGTCCCGTGGAACGTGCCGCAGGCGATCTCCTTCCTGAAGATCGCGCCAGCGCTGGCCAGCGGCTCCACCGTTGTGATCAAGCCCGCGCCGGAGACCGTGCTGGACGCCTTCCTCGTGGGTGAGGCCGCGCTGGAGGCCGGGCTGCCCGCCGGCGTGCTCAACATCGTCCCCGGTGGCCGCGAGGTCGGCGCCCACCTCGTCTCCCACCCCGGGGTCGACAAGGTCTCCTTCACCGGGTCCACCGCCGCCGGGCGCGCGATCGCCGAGACCTGCGGCCGGCTGCTGCGGCCGGTGACCCTTGAGCTGGGCGGCAAGTCGGCCGCGATCGTGCTCGACGACGCCGACCTGGCGGCCAACATCCAGAGCTTCTTCGCCTCGACCCTGCTCAACAACGGCCAGATCTGCTGGCTCGGCACGCGCGTCCTCGCCCCCCGGCGCCGGTACCAGGAGGTGGTCGACACCATCACCGGGCTCGTCAGCTCGCTGGCGGTGGGGGACCCGCTCGACCCGGCGACCCAGCTGGGCCCGCTGGTGTCGTCCCGGCAGCGGGAGCGGGTGGAGTCCTACATCGCCAAGGGCGAGAGCGAAGGGGCCCGGCTGACCACCGGCGGCAGGCGGCCCAAGGACCTCGACAAGGGATGGTATGTCGAGCCCACGGTCTTCGCGGACGTGGACAACAAGCAGACCATCGCCCAGGAGGAGATCTTCGGGCCGGTGCTGGCGGTGATCCCGTACTCCACCGAGGAGGAGGCCGTCGCCATCGCGAACGACAGCGACTACGGCCTCGGCGGATCCGTGTGGACGGCCGACCCGGAGCGCGGCACGGCGCTCGCCCGGAAGGTCCAGAGCGGCACGATCGGGATCAACGCCTACGTCAACGACCCCACCGCGCCGTTCGGCGGGATCAAGGCGAGCGGGATCGGCCGCGAACTCGGCCCGGAGGGGCTGCACGCCTTCCAGGTCCTCAAGACGATCTATCTCGACGCGTCCAGCGGCTGATCCCGAGCGCCATGTGACGGGTACGCGCGGACGGGCGTCCCGGCCGGCCGGGGCACCGGCCGCCCACCGGGCCCGTCCGGCAGCCACGGCGCGCAGGTTCCCCGTCGCGCGGGCCGGTCACCGCCGGCCCGCGCGACGGGAGTACCGCTGGTACGGGTGGACGGCGGTGATGCCATGACCATCAACGAGGAGAGATCATGGGAGTTTCGATACGCGAGTCCCTGAGCACATATCCGGAGCGTTACTTCGCCGCCTGGAACGGGCGGGACCTGGACGTCGTCGCGGGCCTGCTGGCAAGCCGTTTCCGGTGGGCCGACCCGTCGCTGCCGGCCGACATCACCGATCTCGAGGGTGCGCGCGGGTTCTTCCAGGCGGCCTGGCAGGGCTTTCCCGACCTGCGTCTCGAGCCGGTGGGCGACCCCCTCGTCGACGAGATCACCGGTCGTGTCGCGCAGGAGTGGCGCATGACCGGAACCCACACCGGTGAGGGCTTCCCGCCCGGGGTGCCGGCCACCGGGCGGGCGTTCGACCTGGCGGGCGCCGATGTCTTCACCGTCGGCCCCGAAGGCCGCGCGGCCGCCATCCACGCCTACTGGGACGTCACGACGCTGGCCCGCCAGCTCGGGCTCGCCTAGAACACGAAAGCCGGGACAGGTCCGGTACAGGGGAGACGGGGAACGGGCCGGGCCACGGCGATCGCCACGTCGGCGGCCACGAGCCACCCGGCTCCCCGGTGGCCGGCCGCGCCGTGGGCGTCAGCGATGCCGTGGGCGCCCGCGGCGCGGCCGCCGGCCGGCCGCGGCCGCCCGCCCGCCTGGTCAGGCGATGCGGACCATGTCGTGGCTGTGCAGCGCGAGGATCTTCTCCAGCGCGACCGTGTCCTGCTCCCGGATCGCGGCGACGAGGTTGCTGTGCACCTCCAGGTTGTGGTGCCGCAGCTCCTCGCTGCCCTCCACGTACGTCGCCTTCGTGAGCGTGGCGCTGAGGATCGACACGATCGTCTGGTAGAGGCCGACCAGGACCTCGATCCGGGACGCCCGGGCGATGGCCAGGTGCAGGCGCATGTTCGCGGCCAGATAGGCGTGCGGGTCGTCCATTGCCGCCTGCATGTCATGCAGGGCCCATTCCATCGCCCGCACGTCCTCGGGGGAGGCGCGTTGCAGCGCCACCGGCGGGAAGAGCGAGTCCAGGTAGGCGCGTGCCTCGAAGAGATGCTCGGGGTCCACGGTCAGCCCCTGGTGCCACAGGTCGACTCCGCCGAGGCGGACCTGGGGCGGTGGGTTGGCCACGAACACCCCGCCGTTGGGCCCGGGCCTGACCGTGATCAGATCACGTTCGCGCAGGATGCCCAGGGCCTCGTTCATCACCGAGGGGCTGACCTCGAAACTGCTGATCAGTTCGGTGCGCAGCCCGAGCCGGCTGCCGGCGGGCAGCCGCTCGGCGAGAATCCTGGCCTCGATCTCCGCCGCGACCTGCTGCGCGCGAGAACTTCGAGGCGTCGCGTCAGCTGGCATCGTCCGCGCTCCTTACCGGTCCACATCCTACTGGCCCGCGCCCTACTGGCCCGCGCCCGTACGCCGGCCGCCGGCGCCGCGCCGGCCGGCCGTGGCCCGCCCAGAGGCCGGGCGAATAACCGATCATCATCGAATCCTGTAACAAGATTATGGTGCCTCCTGTCAGCGGACTCCACCGATGGTAGCCGCCTATGAGGGGACGGTCAGAGTTTGCCTATATGATCTTCATATATATGCTTGAAACATGTATGCAGAATAGTTATGGTTGCGACCAGTCGGATGGCAGACCTTGGCGGTCCCGGAGAAGGACTGGTGCCAATTGATCATCTATCGGCCGGCCCCCGAGCGGACGTTCGTGAACGTGCCGTCCTCGCCCGTCGACGACGCCTGCGGCGGGTAGCGCCGTGGCGGGCGAGGCAGCGGCAGCGGGAGAACAGCAGGAGAAGCGGTGACCGGCGGCGCGCCGGCCGGCGCGGGGCTGCCCGGCGCGGGGCTGGTCGACGTGCACACGCACGCCATCGCGCCGTGGCTGCCCGATCTCGCCGGGCGCGACGGCTGGCGAGGCTGGCCCTGCGTCCAGCGGCTCGGTGACACCCGGGCGCGCATCCTCGTCGGCGGGCGGCCGTACCGTGACGTCGACGACCGCTGCTGGTCGGCGCGGCGCCGCCTGGCCGACATGGACGCCGAGGGCGTCGCGGTGCAGGTGCTCTCCCCGATTCCGATCACTTTCTGTCATGACGCCCCGGCCGCCGGTGCCGCGGTCCTCGCGCGGTCGCAGAACGACTTCCTCGCCTCGCTGGTCGCCGAGCGTCCCGAGCGGTTCCGCGCCCTGGGCGCGGTGCCGTTGCAGGACCCCGACGTGGCCGTCGCCGAGCTGCGCCGGTGCGTGCGGGAGCTGGGCTTCCTCGGCGTCGAGATCGGCACCCGGGTCGGCCAGGACGAGCTGGGCGACCCCCGGTTCGACCCGTTCTTCGCCGCCGCCGGGGAGCTCGGCGCCCTGGTGCTGGTGCACCCCGCCGACTCGGTGCTGGATCCGCGGCTGGCCAGGCTCGGGGTGGGCTTCGGCGCCGGCATGCCGTCCGAGACCGGGATCGCGATCGCCGGCCTGCTGGCCGGCGGCGCGCTGGCCCGCCGGCCGGGGCTGCGGCTGTGCCTGGCGCACGGCGGCGGCTGCCTGCCGTGGCTGCTGCCCCGGCTCGACCGGGGCCGGCTCATCAGCGACCCGGCGCTACCAGCGGACCAGTTACCGAGCGCGCTGGCCCGTTCGCTCTACAGCGACTCGCTGACCTATGACGTGGACAGCCTGCTGCTGGCGGTGGCGCGTTTCGGTGCCGAGCACGTCCTGCTCGGCACCGACTATCCCTTCGCGGCACGGGAGAGCCCGGCGGGCGCGGTGCTCGCCGGGCCGCACGAGCGGCTGACCGCCGGCCTGCGGGCCGCCATCGGCCGGCGCAACGCGCTCGGGCTCATCGGCCTGGACAGACGGCTCGTGCCAACGGGCCGTCCGGGCGAACCAGAGGAGTGAGACATGGCGGAGTTTCTCGGGCTCGGGCTGACCCATTACCCGTTACTCGCCGGCACCGACGAGCACATGGCCGGGCTGCTGCGCTGGACGCTGCAGGATCCCGACATCCCCGCGGCGGAGAAGGATCCGGCGTCCTGGCCGGAGCCGATGCGCCGGGAGTGGGCTGACGACCAGGGAGTCGCGGCCGCCGCCGGGCACCGCCGCGAGCTGCGCGCGGGCCTGGCCCGCTGCCGGGCCGCGCTCGACGCCTTCCAGCCGGACCTGCTCGTGGTGTGGGGCGACGACCAGTACGAGAACTTCCGGGAGGAGGTGATACCGCCCTTCTGCGTGCTGGCCTACGACGACACCGAGGTGCACCCGTTCGCGCTGATGAACGAGCGGGGCAGCCCGAACGCCTGGGGCCGGCCGGACGACATGACGTTCACCCTGCGCTCCGACGCCGCCGCGGCCCGGGCGCTCACCGACGACCTGCTCCAGGACGGTTTCGACGTCGCGTACTCCTACCGGAAGCGGGCCGGCGCGCACTTCCCCCACGCGATCGTCAACACCCAGCTGTTCCTGGACTACGACCACGCCGGCACCGAGTTCCCCTACCGGCTGCTGCCGATCACGGTGAACTGCTACGGCCAGCACGCGATCGCCCGCCGGGGCGCGCTGGCCCGGTTCGCCGAGATCCGGGACGAACGGCTGGACCCGGCCGGCCCGTCCCCGGCGCGCTGCTTCGAGCTCGGCCGGGCGGTGGCCCGCGCGCTGCGCGCCGGCGACAAGCGGGTCGCCCTGGTGGCCTCGTCCAGCTGGTCGCACGCGTTCCTCACCGACGCCTCCTGGCACCTGCGCCCCGACACCGCGGCCGACCTGCGGCTGTACGAGGCGTTCGTGCGGGGCGACTACGCGGCGTGGAGCAGCGTCACCGGCGCGCAGATCGTGCGGGCCGGGCAGCACGAGATGCTCAACTGGTTCTGCCTGGCCGGCGCCATGGACGAGCTCGGCATGCCGCTGAGCTGGTCCACCTTCGTGGTCACCGACGTCTTCAACTCCAACAAGTGTTTCGCGATCTTCGAGGGAAAGGCCGGTCTGTGAGCACAACGACGGTCACCGATGAGGTCACCGACGAGGCCGCCGGGCGGACGGTCGACGCCGGCGGCATCCCGACGCACTACCACGACCTCGGCTCCGGGGACCCGGTGCTGCTGCTGCACGGATCCGGGCCCGGGGTCTCGGCGTGGGCGAACTGGCGCCTGACGATCCCCGTGCTGGCCCAGCGGTTCCGGGTGATCGCCCCCGACATCGTCGGGTTCGGCCACACCGGACGGCCCGCCGACATCCACTACTCGCTGGCCACCTGGATCGACCACACCTGGGCGCTGCTGGACGCGCTCGAGCTCGAGCGGGTGTCGGTGGTCGGCAACTCGCTGGGCGGGCGGATCGCGCTGGGGATGGCCTCGCAGCACCCCGAACGGCTGGACCGGATGGTGCTGATGGGTGTCCCCGGCGTGGGGATGACGCCCACCGAGGGCCTGCGCGCGCTGCGGGAGTACGAGCCGTCGCTGGAGAACATGCGCCGGCTGCTGCTCGACTGCTTTGCGGTCGACCCGGCCATCATCACCGACGACCTGGTGCGCATCCGGCACGAGGCCAGCGTCGCACCGGGCGCCTTCGAGGCCTACCGCGACATGTTCTTCAGCCCCCGCCACGCCGGCAGCCAGCTCGCCATCGAGGCGGACGAGGTCGTCACCATCACCACCCCGACGCTGCTGGTGCACGGGCGGGAGGACAAGGTCGTCCCGGTCGAGGTCGCCTGGAACATGGCCCGCCTGCTGCCCGACGCCGACCTGGCGGTCTTCGCCCGCTGTGGGCACTGGACGCAGATCGAGCGTCCCGACGACTTCTCCGAGATCGTGCGCCATTTCCTGGCGCGCCCGTCCGCCACCCGTTCATGATCTTTTCGCGGAGATGATCCCGTGACTTCCCTGTCGAGAACATCAGAATTACCGAGAGTGTCGACGGCGCTGCTCGACGCGGCGCCCGCTACCGACAGCCGGTTCCCGCTGGTCGACGAGGACACCGGCCGGCACCGGTTCCGCGTCCACCGCTCGACGATGACCTCGCCGGAGGTGTTCCGCGCGGAGCTGGACCGGGTGTTCAGCCACTCGTGGCTCTACGTCGGCCACGAGTCCGAGGTGTCCAGGCCGGGCGACTACGTCCGCCGGCCGGTCGGCGGCCGGCCGGTGTTCATGGTCCGCGGGGCGAAGAGCGGCCGGATAAACGTCTTCCACAACACCTGCACCCACCGGGGCGCGGTGGTCTGCCGGCAGCCGGCCGGCAACGCCAAGGCGTTCTCGTGCTTCTACCACGCCTGGACCTTCGACTCCGAGGGACACCTGATGGGGATCCCCGACCGGGACGCGTACGGCGGGGAGCTCGATCTGGCCGCGCTGTCCCTCAGGCCGGTGGCCCGGGTGGAAAGCTACCGGGGGTTCGTGTTCGCCAGCTTCGACCCGGAGATCCAGGACCTGGTCAGCTACCTTGCCGGCGCGGTCGAGTACCTGGACCTGGTGATCGACTCCGCCGACGGGGAAATGGAGATCATCAAGGGGACCAACGAGTACTGCATCGAGGCGAACTGGAAGCTGCTCGCCGAGAACAGCATCGACGGCTACCACGCCGTCTCCACCCATGACACCTACTTCAAGTACCTGCTGGCGCTGGGCACCGACCTCGCCGGCGGGGTGGACGGCACCTCCTACGACCTGGGCAACGGGCACGCCGTCCTGGAGTACCGGGCACCCTGGGGGCGGCCGATCGCCAAGTGGGAGCCGCTGTTCGGCGAGGACTCCCGGGAGGAGATCGCCCGCATGCGCGCCGACCTGGTCTCCCGGCACGGCGAGGCACGCGGCAGCCGGATGGCCGACACCAACCGCAACCTGCTGATCTATCCGAACCTGGTCGTCAACGACATCATGGCGGTCACGGTGCGTACCTTCATGCCGCTGGCGCCCAACCGGATGGACGTCACCGCCTGGGAACTCGCGCCCCGCGACGAGCTCGCCCAGCTGCGCCAGCGCCGGCTCGACAGCTTCCTGACCTTCCTCGGCCCGGCCGGCTTCGCCACCCCGGACGACCTGGAGGCGCTGGAGTCCTGCCAGCAGGGGTTCAGCAGCGGCGGCGTGGAGTGGAACGACATCTCCCGCGGGATGGCCCGCACCCCCGCGGCCAACGACGAGGCGCAGATGCGCGCCTTCTGGCGGCGCTGGAGCCAGCAGATGGGCACGGCCGGCTACGGCGGCGGAGCGGGAGCGTCCCGATGACCACGACCACAGGTGCCCCGGCCGCCCCGGCCGTCCAGCCGGCCCCGATCATCCGGCTGTCCCAGCCCGACGTGGTCCTCGGCCTGGACGCGCTCGGCCGGTCGCAGGTCGAGGACTTCCTCTGCCTGGAGGCCGAGCTGCTCGACGCCTGGGATCTCGACACCTGGCTCACGCTGTTCGCGCCCGAGGCGTCCTACGTCGTCCCGTGCAACGACAGCCCGGACGGCGACCCCGCCCGGGACCTCGTCCTCGTCGACGACAACGCGCTGCGCCTGCGGCTGCGGGTGGAGCGTCTCAACAGCCGCCGGGCGCACCGCGAGTACCCGCACTCGCGCACGAACCACCAGTTCAGCAACGTCGTGGTGGGTGTGCGGGAGGGCGACGAGCTGCCGGTCGTGGCGTCCTTCACGGTGTGGCGGTTCCGCAACGGCAAGGCGTCGTACTACGTGGGGAAGTACCACTACCGGTTCGTCGCGATCGACGGGCGGCTGCGGATCCGGTCCAAGCGCGTGGTCCTGGACATGACCACCCTGCGCCCGGCCGGCGATCTTGCGATCATCCTGTGACCACCCCGCTGCGGGGCCGCACGGCGGTGGTCACCGGCGGGGCGACCGGGATCGGGCTGGGGATCACCCGCCGGCTGCTCGCCGACGGGGCCCGCGTGCTGGTCGCCGCCCTGCACCCCGAGGAGCTCAAGCGCGCCTACGGCGAGCTGGGTGACCACCGCACCGGTGTGGACCTGGCCGGGCACGTCGCGGACCTGTCCCGGCCGGGCGCGGGCGAGGACCTGCTGCGGGCGGCGGTCGACGCCTTCGGTGGCGTCGACATCCTGGTCAACAACGCCGGCGGCGGGGTGATCAGGCCGACGCTGGAGCACACCGAGCAGACCCTGCGGGCGACGATCGAGAACAACCTGTGGACGGTGCTGCGCTGCACGCTGGCGGTGCTGCCGCACATGGCCGCCCGAGGGTACGGCCGGATCGTCAGCATCGGCGCCGAGTCGGTGCGCAACGGGCTGGTGGACCATGCCGTGTACAACGCCGCCAAGGGCGGGGTGCACGCCCTGACCACCGGCCTGGCGCGTGAGTTCGCCACCGCCGGGATCACCGTCAACGTCGTCGCCCCGTCCTACGTGCGCACCCCGGAGCTTGACGCGGGCCTGCGCGCGGGCACGCTGCCGGACCGGCTGCTGCACGTCATCGACCGCGCCGTCGAGCTGATCCCGCTGCACCGGCCCGGCAGCGTGGAGGACGTCGCCGCGGCCGTGGCCTACCTGGCCCGGGAGGACGCGGGGTTCGTCACCGGCCAGGTCCTCAGCGTCAACGGTGGCAGCAGCATGGGCTGACCGCGGCCGCTCCGGCGGCCAGGAAGCTCCGGACAGGAAGATCTTCAGGACGGGAAGCTTCAGCACCTCGGGAGTACGTGTCACCATGACGAGCTCATCCACATCCACCAGCGCTGTGCCCGCCGGCGCTG
>NZ_CEVIVC010000001.1:165445-175655 GCF_982290645.1 Protofrankia sp. CiP1_Cm_nod4 | reverse complement strand
CCTGGAGCGGTACCGGCAGGCAGCCGACCGGCTGACGGCGGCGGCCCGGCAGCGCCGGCCCTGCCCGCCCGTGCGGGACCTGCTGGGCGCGTCGGACATCGCCGCCGCGTACGCGGTGCAGCAGCTGCTCACCAAGGCGGCGGTGGGAGCCCACCGCCGCCTCGTCGGGCACAAGATCGGGCTGACCTCCCCCGCCGTCCAGCGACAGCTCGGCGTCGACCAGCCCGACAACGGCGTGCTCTTCGCCGACATGGCCAGGGCCGAGGACACCCCGATCGACCCGGCGGACCTGCTCCAGCCGCGGATCGAGGCCGAGGTGGCGTTCGTCCTCGGCGCCGGCCTCGACCAGCCCGATCTTGATCTTGGGACGGCGCGGGCCGCGGTGGCCCAGGTCCTGCCGGCGCTGGAGATCGTCGACAGCAGGATCGCGAACTGGGACATCAGCATCGTCGACACGGTCGCGGACAACGCCTCCTGCGGCCTGTTCGTCCTCGGCGCCCACCGCCAGCCGCTCGGCGACCTGGACCTGACCACCCTGACCATGGCCATGACCGCCGACGGGCAGGTGGTCTCCGAAGGCGTCGGCGCGGCCTGCCTCGGCGACCCGTGCCAGGCGCTGCTGTGGCTGGCACGCACCGCCCGGGAGCTCGGATCCCCGCTGCGCGCGGGCGATCTGGTCCTCTCCGGCGCGCTCGGCCCGATGGTCCCCGTGACGCCCGGCAGCACCTACCGGGCGACCATCGCCGGGCTCGGCACCGTCACCGCATCCTTCCGGAAGGATCTGCCATGAGCACCAAGGTCGCGGTCATCGGCTCAGGGAACATCGGCACCGATCTGATGATCAAAGTCATGCGGCTATCGTCCACTCTGGAGATGGCTGCCATGGTGGGCATCGACCCGGACTCCGACGGGCTGGCCCGCGCGGCCCGGCTGAAGGTGCCGACCACGGCGGACGGTGTCAAGGGCCTGATCGACCTGCCGGGCTTCGACGAGATCGGCGTCGTGTTCGACGCGACCTCGGCAAAGGCCCACCTGGCGAACGCGCGCGCGCTGGCCGGGTACGGCAAGCGGCTGGTGGACCTGACCCCCGCCGCGATCGGGCCGTACGTCGTCCCGGCGGTCAACCTCACCCAGCACCTCGACGCGCCCAACGTGAACATGGTGACCTGCGGTGGGCAGGCCACCATCCCGATGATCGCCGCGGTGTCCCGGGTGACCCGCGTCCGCTACGGGGAGATCGTGGCGTCGATCGCCTCGAAGTCGGCCGGCCCGGGCACCCGCGCGAACATCGACGAGTTCACCGAGACCACCGCGCGCGCCATCGAGGTCGTCGGCGGCGCGGACGTCGGGAAGGCGATCATCATCCTCAACCCGGCCGAGCCGCCCATGATCATGCGCGACACCGTGCTGTGCCTGGCGGACGACGCCGATCCCGGCGACATCCGCGCCAGCATCGCCGCCATGGCCGCCGAGGTGGCCCGCTACGTGCCCGGATACCGGCTCAAGCAGCAGGTCCAGATCGCCCCGGTCGACCCGGACGAGCCGCTGCGGACCCTGGTCGGCGACGCCGGCCCGCGGCCGGTCTGGAAGGTGTCGGTCTTCCTGGAGGTCGAGGGAGCCGCCCACTACCTGCCGGCGTACGCCGGGAACCTCGACATCATGACCTCGGCCGCGCTACAAACCGCTGAACGACTGGCCGCCGCGGGGCCACCGGCCGTCGCGTGGCCCGCGGCGGCGGGGGAGCCGGTAGCGTCACCGTCGGTGACACCGGCAGCGTCACCGGCGGTGACACCGGCGCTGTCAGCCGTCCCAGCCAGCTCGGAGGTGGCCCTGTGACCCCGCCCAGGCTCTACATTCAGGACGTGACCCTGCGGGACGGCATGCACGCCATCCGTCATCGCCTCGCCCCGGAGCGGGTACGCACGATCGCCGCCGCGCTGGACGCCGCCGGCGTGGACGCCATCGAGGTCGCCCACGGTGACGGCCTGGCCGGCGCCAGCCTGACCTACGGGCCGGGCAGCAACAGCGACTGGGAGTGGATCTCCGAGGCCGCCGAGGTGATCACCAACGCCGTGCTCACCACCCTCCTGCTGCCGGGGATCGGCACCATCCACCATCTTGAACGGGCCTTCGACCTCGGCGTCAGGTCCGTGCGGGTGGCCACGCACGCCACCGAGGCCGACATCAGCCCGCAGCACATCACCCGGGCCCGTGAGCTCGGCATGGACGTCTCCGGCTTCCTGATGATGAGCCACCTGGCGCCCCCGGCCGAGCTGGCGCGGCAGGCGAAGATCATGGAGGACGCCGGCGCGCACTGCGTGTACGTGACCGACTCCGGCGGGCGCCTGACGATGGGCGACGTCCGCGACCGGGTCCGCGCCTACCGGGACGTCCTCGACCCGGCCACCCAGATCGGTGTGCACGCCCACGAGAACCTGTCGCTGTCCGTGGCCAACTCGGTGGTGGCCGTCGAGGAAGGCGTCACCCGGGTCGACGCGTCGCTCGCCGGCCAGGGCGCCGGCGCCGGCAACTGCCCGATCGAGGCGTTCATCGCGGTGGCGAACCTGCTGGGCTGGCAGCACGGCTGCGACCTGTTCGCGCTCCAGGACGCCGCCGACGACATCGTCCGCCCACTGCAGGACCGGCCGGTGCGGGTGGACCGGGAGACGCTGGCCCTCGGCTACGCCGGCGTCTATTCCAGCTTCCTGCGGCACGCCGAGCGGGCGGCCCGCGAGCACGGGCTGGACACCCGCGACATCCTGGTGGAGGTGGGCCGCCGCGGCCTCGTCGGCGGCCAGGAGGACATGATCATAGACGTCGCGCTCGACCTCGTCGCGGCCGGCGCCGCCCGGGGCGGCGCGGTTCCCACCGGCGTTGGCGGCAACGACGCCGTCCTGGCCGGCGCTGTCGGCGGTGGCGCCGTTCCCGCCGGCGCTGTCGAAGCCGGGCGGCCCGGGTGAGCGCGGCGGCACCGGCTGCCGCGCACCGGCCGCCGGTCGTACGGATACTGGTCGTACAGTCGCTGACCGCACAGCTGAGGGCCGCGCAGCCGGGAGTCCCACCGCTCACGGAGTTACCACTCAGGGAGGACAGTTGACATCGCAGACGCCGGGTGCAGGTGGTCTGGCCGCGTTCCGCGCGGCACGGGACTTCCTGCTCGCCCACCGGGAGGACTACGACAGCGCGTACGCCGGGTTCCACTGGCCGGAGCTGACGGAGTTCAACTGGGCGTTGGAGTGGTTCGACCATCTCGGCGCCGACCCGGACAGCTCCGGCCGGACCGCGTTATGGATCGTCGAACAGGACGGCTCGGAGCGGCGTCAGACCTTCGCGCAGCTCTCCGCCCGCTCGAACCAGGTGGCCAACTGGCTGCGCGGGCGGGGCGTGACGCGTGGTGACCGTATCGTGCTCATGCTGGGCAACCAGGTCGAGCTGTGGGAGACGCTGCTCGCGGCGGCAAAGCTCGGCGCGGTCGTCATCCCGGCGACCACGCTGCTCGCGCCCGCCGACCTGCGGGACCGGATCACCCGTGGCCAGGCCCGCTACGTCGTCGTCGGCACGGCCGACACCGACAAGTTCGCCGACGTGCCCGGCGAGTACGACCGGATCGCGGTCGGAGCGCCGGTGGCAGGCTGGGCCTCCTACGCCGACGCGGCCCAGGCGCCCGCCGCGTTCGTCCCGGACGGTGTGACCCGGGCCAGCGACCCGTTGCTGCTCTACTTCACCTCGGGCACCACCGCGGCCCCGAAGCTCGTCGAGCACACCCACGCCTCCTACCCGGCCGGGCATCTGTCGACGATGTACTGGATCGGGCTCACCCCCGGTGACGTGCACCTGAACATCTCCTCGCCGGGCTGGGCCAAGCACGCGTGGAGCAACGTCTTCGCTCCCTGGAACGCCGGGGCCACCGTGCTGATCTACAACTACAGCCGGTTCGACGCCGCCGCGCTGCTGGCGCAGATCGACCGGTGCGGGGTGGACAGCTTCTGCGCGCCCCCGACGGTGTGGCGGATGCTGATCCAGGCCGACCTCACGGCGGTGCGCAACCCGCCGCACAAGATCGTCGGCGCGGGTGAGCCGCTCAACCCCGAGGTCATCGAGCAGGTGGAGAAGGCCTGGGGGGTGCGCATCCGGGACGGCTTCGGGCAGACCGAGACCACCGTGCAGATCGCCAACTCACCGGGCCAGCTCGTCAAGCCGGGCTCCATGGGACGGCCCTCGCCCGGGTACCGCGTCACGCTGGTCGACGTCACCACCGGGAAGCCGGCGGAGGAAGGTGAGATCTGCCTGGACCTCGCCCAGCGCCCGCTGGGGCTGATGGTCGGCTACCGCGACGACGCCGTGCGCAACGCCGAGGCGATGGCGGGTGGCTACTACCACACCGGTGACGTGGCCTCGCGGGACGCCGACGGCTACATCACCTACATCGGCCGCGCGGACGACGTGTTCAAGGCGTCGGACTACCGGATCTCGCCGTTCGAGCTGGAGAGCGTGCTGATCGAGCATCCCGCCGTCGCCGAGGCCGCCGTCGTCCCGTCGCCGGACGCGATCCGGCTGGCGGTCCCGAAGGCGTACGTGGTGCTCGCTGACGGTCACGCGCCCGACCGGGACACCGCGCTGTCGATCCTGCGCCACGCCCGCCAGCAGCTCGCGCCGTACAAGCGGATACGCCGCCTCGAGTTCGCCGAGCTGCCCAAGACGATATCCGGCAAGATCCGGCGGGTGGAGCTTCGCCGCCGGGAGGAGGAACTGCACCCGCTCGGCGCCGCCGTGGACACCGCGGGCGGTGCGGCGGCTTTCCGTGAATACCTCGACGAGGAGTTTCCGGAGCTGCGGGGGTGACGTTGTTCCCGGAACGGCGGGAACGGTCCTGCCCGGGCCCGCCGTTCCGGGGCACGCCGGTAACGGCGCGCCGGGAGCAGGCGTCCGATTGTTTCAGCTGTGCCAGTGGGATTTCTTCCCGGAGGAGCCGGTGGGTTCCGGCTGACGACGCTGCATCGTGTTCAGATAGCAGGATACCGCCTCCGCCCGGTTGGTGGCCCCGAGCTTGCGCAGGATGTGTTTCACATGCACCTTGACGGTGCCCTCGGAAACCATCAGGCGGGTGGCGATCCGCGCGTTGGTGGCACCGTCGGCCATATGCCGCAGAACTTCGATCTCCCGGCGGGTCAGGGGTGAGTCCACAACGTCTTCGATCGCTCTGGCCAGCACGTTCGTCCCGATATCCCGGACGGGCTCGACAGGCGCGCCGGGGAGTTTCAGGGAGCCGGGGGGTTTCAGGGAGACGTCGTCCTCCGTGAAGGAGGCCATCAGGTCGGAGATGCCCGCCGTATAGGTGCACAGCTGGTCGCGCAGGGCCAGCATCCGGTCGGCGAACACGGCGCGCTCGATCGCGTAGCCCAGGCCCTCCATGAACAGGCCGATGGCCTCGCGGTCCAGGGTGTCCACGTGCCGCTGGTCGGTGTATGCGTCGGCGTGCATGAAGCCGATCACCGTCGACATCGACACGATCGGTGCGGCGACGTAGGAACGCGAGCCGGTAACGATCTTTAACAGGGGATGTACCTGCGGGTTCGCCTGGGCATCCTTGATCAGGATGGGCTGCCGCCGGTGGACCATGCCGGTCTCCAGCACCTGCTGGTCGAGCAGGACGGGGTCCGTGCTGCCGGCCTTCACCATCAGCGCGGCAAGACCCGGGTCGCCGCGGACATAGGCCGACCTCGCCACCCAGCGGGAGTTCTGGATCTGGGACAGCAGGGCGCGGCCGAAACCGAGTTTCTCGACTTCGGCGGGCGCCCTGGTGATCAGGTCCTGGACCGTGGAGAGGTCCCGCAGCCGGCTCAGGGTATTGCGTACGTCGGCCAGCGTCGACGTACGCTGGGCCAGCATCGCGTCACGCAGGGATATGCGGGCCTGACCGAGCCGGGTGAGTGCCGCGATCAGTTCCGCATGCGTCTCCGCGCCGATCCGCTCCACGCCGGCGGCGAGCCGTTCGGTAATGGCGTCCTGGGCCGCCGCCAGGGTCATCTCCGCGGTATGTGGATCCAGCGGGGTGATGCTCAGCGGCGCACAGTCCCAACCGGTCAGCCTGGCAACCAGCTGGAGAATGGAACGCGCGCGTTCGAGTTCTCTGCGCGGCAGTTCGGGACGGCGGGAGAACCAGCCCTCGCCCCGCGCCGGGTACGGGCGCCCGCCGCCATCACCGGCGTTGGTCGTGGGCATGATGGCCTCCGTTTCCTCGTCATCGAGAGCCGTCCGGAACTCGAATCGCGGTCGGTGCCGCCGGGGCGACATGCGGGCCGGTCCGCCTGACGCGGAAAGGCGTTGCTGGTCCAAGAGGCATTGCTGGTCCAAGATTGAACAGTAGGACGACGGCGCGCTCCGGGCCAGCGCGCGCCGGGTTCCAAGAGGGTTCTGAAGGGATTCCGCGAGGCCCGCTCCGGTGCTTGGTCGTCAGCGTACATCCGTTTGGTGCGGGGCCCGGTGTGGCTGCCGGGCATGCCCCGCCGGCGGCCGGTTCCGGTTCTCGTTGGACGCTGGGTTCTCACGTTCCGTAATGATCTGGACCGGCTCGGCGGAGGCCCGCCGTGCCGGCGCCCGCCGTGCCACCGTACCGGCGCGTCCCGCGGGCCCGAGGCCGTGACCATCGGTACAGGGCGCTGACTCGTTGCCGGTCGGTCCTGGCTGGGTCATGATGCTGAAAGGCCGCATGTGGCGATCTTGCGGATGTTGTGGTGTAACCGGACTGGGCACCGGTGCCCCCGATCCGGTCGGGATGCCGGTGTCCCACTGTCGGCGGCCGTGTCCCGGCGGCGGCGTCGGTGACGCGGCATCACCGGCGTGCACCTGCCGGTAGCAGGCTGTGCGCGATCGTGGCAAGGAGATCGTCTTTTGTGGCGGCGTGCTGGTGCGGCGTCGTCCTGGGCATGGGACAGGCACAGCGGCCAACGCGATCGTAGCTGTCGCGTTCCGCGCCTTATTTTAAGGCGGAATAAAATGATCTCTTTCGAGTTCTCCGAAGAGCAGGAGGACTTTCGGCGTGCGCTCGTCCAGTTCACTGAGGATGTACTGCTGCCCGGCTATCGGGACCGGGCGGCCCGGACGGATTACCCGTTCGGCATCCAGCGTCAGCTCGCCGATCTCGGTGTGCTCGGTATCGGCCTGCCCGAGCAGTTCGGCGGCACCGGCATCGAGGATCCGATCACGCTCGGGCTGGCCGCGGAGACACTGGCCTACGGCGACGTGAACATCGCGTCCGCGCCGGTGCAGGTCGGGCTCGTGGGGTCACAGCTGGCGCACGGCAGCGTGGCCGTGCAGAAGGAGTACCTGCCACGGCTGATCGCCGGTGAGATCACGGTGGCGATCGCGCTCACCGAGCCCGGCTCCGGATCCGACGCGGGCGCGCTGCGCACGGTCGCCGAGCCGGTGGCCGGCGGCTGGCGGCTGCGTGGCGAGAAGACCGCGATCTCGTGGGCCTGCAACGCCACCGCGGCGCTGATCTACGCCCGCGAGCCGGGGTCCGCGCGTTCGCAGGGGGTGAGCTGCTTCGTCGTCCCGACCGACGCCCCGGGTGTGACCGTCAGCCACCTGCCGGGGATGGGCTGCCTGCCGCTGGGCTGGGGGTCGATCCACCTCGACGAGGTGTTCGTGCCGACGGAGAACCTCATCGGTGAGTACGGCCGGGGCTTCCACAGCGTCATGAACCACTTTGATTTCAGCCGTGCCGCGCTGGGCCTGATGTGTCTCGGCGCGGCCCGGGCCAGCCTCGACGAAGCCGCTGACTACGCCCTGCAGCGGGAGGCCTTCGGCCGTCCGATCGCCGAGTACCAGGGCGTATCTTTTCTTCTTGCCGAGCAGGCAACCTATCTGGAGGCCGCCCGGTGGCTGTGCTACCGGGCGTTGTGGCTGCGCCATGCCGGCCGGCCGCACACCGCGCATGCCTCCATGAGCAAGTGGTGGCCGCCGATTGTCGCCAAGAACGCGATCGAGGCGGCGATGAAGATCTACGGAAATCTCGGCTACGCGACCGAGTTCCCGCTGCAGCAGAGATTCCGCGACGTCATGGCCTATCTGGTCGCGGACGGCACGGCGGAGATCCAGAAGCGCATTATCGCCAAGGACGTTCTGGGTGGGAGGCACAGGAATTGATCACAGTGGGGCTGGACGTGCACGAGTCGATTCTCTCGACGAGCCCGCGGCAGCGGCGTGATCTGCTCGGTCGTGCCCAGGCCGCGGGGCTCGACCACGTGGTCGTCGCCGACCACGTCAGCTTCTACGGCGGCCGGGGCTTCGACGGGCTGGTGTCCGCCACCGCCGCCCTGACCAGCAACGACGATCTGCCCGTGCTGCTGGGCGTCTACCAGCTCGCGCTGCGGCACCCGATGACCGTCGCCCGCCAGCTCGCCTCGGTCTCCCAGCTGGCGCCGGGCCGGCTGATCCTGGGGGTCGGCGTGGGCGGGGAGGACCGCTCCGAGCCGCTCAACTGCGGCGTCGACCCGTCGACCCGGGGGCGCCGCCTCGACGAGAGCCTGCGCGTGCTGCGCGCGCTGGCCTCGGGCGAGGCGGTCGACCACAGCGGGGAGTTCTTCGAGCTCAAGGACGCACGGGTGCTGCCGGCCCCGCAGCCCAGGATCCCGATCGTGATCGGCGGCTCGTCGGCGGCCGCGGTACGGCGGACCGTACGCTTCGGTGACGGCTGGCTGGGGATCTTCTGCTCCGCCCGGCGCTTCGCCGCGACCCGCGAGCAGATCGCCGAGGTGGCCCAGCAGGAGGGCAGGCCGCTGCCGTCCTGGTACGGGCTGAACCTGTGGTGCGGGATCGACGCCCAGGCGAGCAGGGCCAGACAGCTGGTGGCCGAGCGGATGGAGCGGCTCTACCACCTGCCCTACGAGAAGTTCGAGCGGCTGGCGCCCGCCGGCACGCCGCAGCAGGTCGGGGAGTGGCTGCTGCCCTATCTGGAGGCCGGCTGCGAGCACCTCACGCTGGTGGCGACCAGCACGAGCTGGGAGGCCGGCGTCGAGCACACGGCCGAGGTGAAGCGCTACCTGCTCGAGCACGCGCCGGCCTGATCCGCCCTGGGCGCGCCCGGCCCTCGTTCCGCTCCGGGCGCGCCCGCGGGAGGCCCGGATGTTCTTACCGGCCGACATCAACAAACTATCAACGCGAAACACCGGCCGAACAAGCAGCGTACGATCATGCTTTCCGCGCGTTCTCCCAGCTCCCGGGGAACCCGGGCCTGCTGCCGGCGGGAAAGCCGTTCTCCGGGTGGGCCATGGCCTATCCGATGACCTGCCTGGTGGCCCACCTGTCGTCGTGAGCTCGTTGCCGTCGGGGGAAAGCCTCTCTTTGGAGGGGCAACTACCCCTCCACCGGGAGATGTGATCCGGCACACAGAACGGTACCGTTCGTTCCTGGCGCGTTGCCTCGCCGAGCTGTTCCCGGCAACGCGAATACCGTAACAATCCCGGTCGGCGATGGCATCACAGGAGGAGATGCTGCCGTGCTGGTAGACCGTCAGACGCGTGCGGGACAAACATTGCCCGCGGTCATCCCGTCGAGGATCTCCACCGGCAGTTGGTGAGCCTGGCCAGAGCGGGCGTGAATACTCGCGCCCGCGTTTCGCCCTGGATTATCCGGTTGCCGGAACGGCTGTGATGAACCGTGACGCGCACACGGTCCGCCGAGTGCGCGTCACACCGCCGGCCGGCTCGGTACGTCGACGAAAGGAGGCATGGGCATGGCCGGTTCCACGGGGAACGGCTGGCTCGACGGCGTGGACATGACCGCCGTGGTGCGCGGGAGCTCGCGTGGGTTCACCGTGCTCGTCCTCGGCGGGCTCATCGCCCCGGCCGTGGCGACGGTGTCCGGGGCCCTTGGCGTGCTGATCCTCACCGGTTCGGCCGCGGCCGCCTTCGTGGCGGCGGCGCTGCGCCAGGGAACGACCACCGACGGTGGGCGACATGGCGCGCTGGCCGCGGTCGGGGCCTATCTGCTGGTACTCCCGCTGGTACTGCTGGCGCAGGCTGGACGGAATCCGGCGCAGATCTCGATGACCCTCGCCGCCGCGGTGGTCGTGGGGTTCGTGGCCGGCTCGGTGACTGCCCGGCGGCGGCCCGCCCACGGCCGCGCTGGTGGCGCCAACACCCACAGCGCCGCCGCTGGCCGTAACGCCGCCGCTGGCCGCAGCGGTGCCAGTGGCCGCAGCGGTGCC
>NZ_CEVIVC010000001.1:157951-165085 GCF_982290645.1 Protofrankia sp. CiP1_Cm_nod4 | reverse complement strand
GGTGCCGACAGCCGTGGTGGTGCCGTCAGCGTCAGCCGCGGGCGCGGTGGCCGCGTCGGCGCGCGGTCGGCGGGTGAGCGCGCATGAGCGTGCCGGCCGCGGCCGCCCCGTCGGTTCCCGGCACCCGCCGCCGGGTGCGCAGGAACAAGGCGCCGAAATGGGTTGGCGCCGTCCGCCGGCCGCTGCAGCAGGGCGGGGAGATGGTGCAGCTGGCCGGGCAGGTCTTCGGCAGCGCCATCCGTCACCCCGTCGGCTACTGGGGCGCCGTGCGCGACCAGATGTTCGACATCCTCAAGCTGTGCTGGATACCGATGATGGTGTCCTGCACGGCGTTCGGCTTCGGCGCGCCGGGCCTGCAGGGCGGCAACCTCTTCCTGCTCTTCGGCATCCCCGAACGTCTCGGCTCCTTCTTCATCATGGCCAGCGTCCGCGAGTTCGCCCCGTGGATCAACGCGATGGTGGTCGCCGGTGTCATGGGCACCGCGATGACCGCGGACCTCGGCGCCCGCCGGATCCGTGAGGAGATCGACGCGATGGAGGTGCTCGGCGTCGATCCCATCCGTACCCTGATCGTCCCACGGGTGCTGGCGATCACGCTCATGACCGGGCTGCTCGACCTGGTCGCGCTCGCGTTCGGCGTGCTCGGCGGCTACCTGGCCTCGGTGTGGGTGCTCGGTGCCAACAGCGGCGCGTTCTTCGAGAACTTCTTCGCCAACGCCACCGTCACCGACGTGTGGGCCAGCGTCGCGAAAACGACGATCTTCGGCCTGCTCATCGGGGTCGTGTGCTGCTACAAGGGCCTGCACACCCAGGGCGGGCCGATCGGCGTGGGACGCGCGGTCAACCAGGCCGTGGTCATCTCCTTCGCCGCCATCTGGATCTTCAACTACGTCTTCACGACCATCTTGCTCGGGCTCAACCCCGACATGCAGGTCTTCAAGTAAGGGCCGAACGATCATGACCACATCAGTGGACGAGTTCGACCGGCGCGGGCAGCCGCGTGTCGCGGCGCCGAAGCCGCAGGATACCGTGATCACGCTGGGCGGTATGCAGCGCGGGGTGAAACAGGCCGTCACCACCGGTGGCGAGATCGCCCAGTTCTCGGCCCGGACCATCCGCGACTTCGGCGACATCCGTCACTACACCTCGGAGGTCTTCCACCAGGCCGGCATCCTGATCCTGTCCAGCGGCCTGATCATCTGGTCGATGCAGTTCATCATGGGGATGCAGTGCGGGCTGGAGGCCAGCTACACCCTCAAGCAGATCGGCGCCCCGCTGTACTCGGGCATTTTCAACGCCTACTGCTCGCTGCGCGAGATGGCGCCGTACATGTACGGCTACATCTTCGCGGCGAAGGTCGGCTGCGGGCTGGTCGCCGAGATCGGCTCGATGCGGATCGCCGACGAGATCGACGCCATGGAGGTCATGGGCGTCCGGTCGCGCAGCTATCTGGTCGGTACCCGGATCATGGCCGCCTGGATAGCGATGCCGTTCCTGTTCACGGTCGGGCTCGGCCTCATGTACATATCGATGTACCTGGTGACCGTCGTGCAGCTGGGCGGGGTGTCCGCCGGCGGCTACAACTACATATTCTGGCTCTACCAGAATCCGCTCGACTTTCTCTTCTCAATGATCAAGATGTTGTCGATGGGCACGACGATCGTGTTCGTCAGTTGTTACTACGGCTACACCGCCAGCGGTGGATCCGTCGGGGTCGGCAAGAACACCGCGAAATCGATGATGCTGAACATGGTCCTCATCCATGTCATCGGGCTGCTCACCACGCAGCTTTTCTGGGGGCTCAGTCCCAACGCCCCGATCGCGAACTAGCGCCGACTGGTAGCCGTCAGGAGGACAAGTGCCTACGCAGAATTCTGCCGAGATCATCCCTGGGATGTCGCTGCCCGAGCCGGGGCTGCCGGACCCCGACCGTCGCGTGCACAGCATGGAAGTACGCAACGTGCACAAGGCGTTCGGTGACTTCCGCGTGCTCCAGGGGCTGAACCTGAACTTCGTGGACGACGCGATCACCACGATTCTCGGCCCGTCCGGTACCGGCAAGAGCGTTATGATCAAGCATCTTGTCGGGCTGCTCGCACCCGACGCCGGTGAGGTCCTCATCTTCGGCCAGGACATCTGGCGGATCTCCGAGCGCGAGCGCTACGAAATACGCAAGCGGTTCGGCGTGCTGTTCCAGGACGGCGCGCTGTTCGGGTCGATGAACATCTACGACAACACCGCCTTCCCGCTGCGCAAGCACACCGACATGTCCGAGCCCGAGATCTCCGACATCGTGCTGGAGAGGCTCGCCGAGGTGGGCCTGGAGCGGTCGCTGACCAAGTATCCGAGCGAGGTCTCCGGTGGTATGCGCAAGCGCGCCGGTTTCGCGCGGGCACTGGTGATGAACCCGGACATCGTGCTGTTCGACGAGCCGGACTCCGGTCTGGACCCGGTACGCACGAGCCTGCTCAACGACCTGATCCTGGAAATGCACAGCCGGCACAAGGGCACCTACATGCTGGTGACCCACGACATCCGCACGGCGCGCAAGGTCAGCGACTACGTGGGTGTGATCTGGAAGGGCAAGGTCATTCACTACGGCGAGACCGAAGAGGCCTTCAACTCCGACAACCCGTTTGTCCGGCAGTTCCTGTCCGGCGAATCGGCCGGGCCCCTGGGAATGGACTGACAGAGGATGAGAAGGATCGGGCTGGTCGCGCTGGCCGCCGTGGCCGTGGTGGTCGCGAGCGGCTGGACGCTGTTCGGCAACGACTACCGGGTCGGGGTGCTGCTGGGGTCGGCGACCAACATTGTCAAGGGCGGCTCGGTGATGGTGAACGGCTTCGAGGCCGGCTCCGTCTCCGATATCAAGGTCAAGGACGGCAAGGCGTACCTCGAGCTCACCCTCGACTCCGGCCATGCGCCGCTGCACTCCGGCGCGACCGTCTCCGTCGCATGGAAGGCGCTGCTGGGGGAGCGGCTGGTGGAGGTCCACGACGGGCCGTCGGGCAGCCCGCGGATCCCGTCCGGGGGGATGCTCGAGGGGACGATGGACCAGCCGATGGAGCTGGACCAGATCCTCAACGCGCTCGATCCTGAGACCCGCGCCCACCTGTCGTCGCTGGTACGCGAGCTCGACGGCACACTGCGCGGCAACGAGCAGGACGTCCAGGCCACCGTGCGGTCGGCCGGCCCCGCGCTGTCCGCCGTGGGCCAGGTGCTCAAGGGGATCGGCACCGACGGCCCGGCGATCAAGAACCTGGTCGTCACCCTGAACCAGCTGACCGGCACGCTCGCGGCCCGCGACGACAACCTGCGCGGCGTCATCAACGACCTGACGCACCTGACCTCGGTGGTGGCCGGGCAGCGCCAGCAGCTGTCGACGTCGTTGCAGAAACTGCCCGGCACGCTGGACCAGGCGAACAGCACGCTGGCCGTGGTACCCGGGGTCGCGGACAAGGCCGTGCCGCTGCTGAACGACCTGCGTCCCGCGACCGAGAAGCTGCCGCCGGTGTCGCGCAACCTCCGGCCGCTGCTCGCGGACCTGCGCCCGGTCATCGCCGACCTGCGCCCGACCCTGGTGGCTGCGGACGAGCTGCTGGACATCACACCCGGGCTGCTCGACCAGGCGCACGCCGCCGTGCCCGGGGTCACCGCCGCGACGGACTACCTGCAGCCGGCGTTCGCCTTCCTGCGCCCGTACACACCGGAGGCGGTGTCCTTCCTCAGCCAGTGGGGGTCGTCCTTCGCCAACTACGACGCCAACGGCCACTACGCGCGAGGCCACATCCAGGCCAGCGTCGCCAGCCTCGACAACAACCCGGGCGTGCTCGTGCCTGGTCTGCGCAACGACCCCTACCCGTTGCCCGGCGCCATCGGCAACCAGCCCTGGACCGACGCCTTCGGGAGCAGCGCTCGATGACGAACCCGAGAAGGACGAGCCCGAGAAGAAGGAACCTGGCGCCCAGCCGCAGCCGCAGCCGCGGGCCGCTGCCGCGGCTGGTCGGGGTCGCGCTGGTGACGCTGCTGGCCACCGCCGCCACGACCACCGGGCTGGTGGCGAACGGCAGCCCGTCCAGCTGGGTGGTGCACGCGAGGTTCAACGACGCCAGCCCGCTGCTGACGGGCAACGAGGTCAAGCTGAAAGGCGTCAAGGTCGGCCGGATCGCGGGCATGCGGGTGGACCCGGACGGCCACGCGGACGTGACGATGGAGCTCGACCCGGCCGCGATGCCGCTGCACACCGACGCCCGGCTGACCGTGCGTCCGCTCAGCCTGCTCGGCGAGCGCTTCCTGGAACTCGACCAGGGCAGTCCGGCCGCGCCCGCGCTGCCGCGCGGAGGTGTGATCCCGGCCACGCAGACCGGGCGGAACACCGACCTCGACGAGGTGCTCAACACCATCGACGAGCCGACCGGCGAGTCCCTGGCCGCGCTGGTGACCGTGCTCGGCGAGGGCCTGCAGGGCAACGGCGGCAACATCGACGACGCCGTCCGGGCGCTCGCGCCGGCGATGCGCGACACCGGCTCCCTGGCGAAGGTGCTCGACGAGCAGAACACCCTGCTGAACAACCTGGTGGACAACGTCGAGCCGGTCGCGGACGCGCTCGCGCGCGACGGCGGCAGGACCCTCGACGACCTGGTCGGCTCCACCCAGCGGCTGCTGGGCACCACGGCGGCCAGGCAGCAGGTGCTCGAGCGGACCCTCGCGGAGCTGCCGGACACCCTCGCCAGCGCGCGGGCCACGCTCGCCGAGCTGACCTCGACGGCGACAGCCGCCGTACCGACCCTGCAGGCGATCCGTCCCACCACCGACAACCTCACCCGGATAAGCGCCGAGCTCGACCGGTTCGCCGCCACGGCCGACCCCGCGCTGGCGAGCCTGGACCCGGTGCTGGCGAAGGCACAGTCGCTGCTCGACGAGGCCAGGCCGGTGGTCAGCACACTGCGCCCCAGCGGGCCGGACACGGTGGCGGCCGCGTCCTCGCTCAAGCCGCTCGTCGGCGAGCTCAGCGACAACATCGTCAACGTCTTCAACTTCATCAAGTACTGGGCGCTGGCCACCAACGGCTCGGACGGGCTGTCGCACTACTTCCGCGGGATGGTCGTGGTCACCCCGGACATCCTCACCGGCCTGGTTCCCGGGCTCGGTTCCAACCTCGGCGTCGGCGGCTCACCGCTGCCCCTGACCAAGAATCCCAGTGGCCAGCCGCTCGACCCGGCGGTGACCGGGCCCCAGCAGCCGGGCGGCGGCCCGGCGGGGGGGACGGGCGGTGTCACCGGCATCCTCAGCGGCCTGCTCGCCCCCGCTCCGACCGCGGACGGCGGTGTCACCGGCCTCAACCAGCAACAGGAGAGTGGCATGCTCGGCTTCCTGCTCGGAGGCAGCTGATGGCAGGCGGGACGGCGGGCTGGGCACGCCAGCGCCCGCTCCTGATCGGCGCCGGACTGGTGGTGGCGTTCGCGCTTTCCATCTACGTCGCGCTCACCGCCAGCAGCGGACTGCCCGGTACGAGGGGGCGCACCGTGAAGGCGGCCTTCGACGAGGTCGGCTCGCTGCGCACCGGCGACGACGTCCGCATCGCCGGCGTCCGGGCCGGACAGGTCAGGGACGTCCGCATCGTCGACGGCAGACCGCTGGTCACCCTCGGGTTCAACAAGGGGCGCAGGATCTACCGCGACGCGTCGGCGCTGACCGCCACGGTGGCCGCGCGCTCCGCCCTGGGGCAGAAGTACGTGGACTTCCGGCCGGGCACGCCGGGCACCGGGGAACTGGGCCGCAACGAGATCATCCCGGCCTCGAAGACCGGGGACGCCCAGGAGCTCTCCGACGTGCTGCGGGTGCTCGACCAGCCCACCCGCGACGCCCTGGGCTCGACGCTGCGCGAGGCCGGCGGGGGAGCGGGCGGCCACGCCCAGGACTTCAAGGACGTCGCCGGCGCGCTGCCGCAGGAGCTGCCCGACCTCGCCACGGTCTCCCGGGCGCTGTCGGTGGACAACGGCGCGGACCTCACCGAACTGCTGCGCGCCGCCGACAGCCTGTCCCGGTCCTTCGAGGGGCACCAGCAGCAGCTGGCCGAACTGGTCGACCGGGTCAACACGACCCTGCAGGCGCTCGACGTCGACAACCAGGCCCCGCTCGGCGCCACCCTGGACAAGGCCCCGCAGACGCTGGCCGACGCCCGAGGCGCGCTCGACCAGCTGCGCGCACCGCTGGCCCGGACCGGCCAGGCGGTGACCAGCCTGCGGCCGGGCGCCGTCGCGCTCGGCAACGCCACCGAGGACGTCCGGGGCGTGCTGCGCGAGGGCGTGCCCCCGCTGGAGAAGGTCCCCGGCGTGGCGGGCCAGGCCGACCCGGTGGTGCCCCAGCTGACGAAGGTCCTCAGCGACGCGAAACCGCTGGCGCCGAAGCTGGTCCAGGCACTGAGCGACGCCCGGCAGCCGCTGGCGGCCGCCGCGCCGTACGCGCCGGAGGTGTCGCTGTTCTTCAGCTACATGACGGACGCGCTCTCCGACGGGGACGCCGCGGGGCACTGGCTGCGGATCTACCCGGTCATCGGCACCGAGACGGTCAGCGGCATCCTGCCGCTGCGGGATCCGCTCACCAACCGCAACGCCTACCCGGCCCCCGGACAGGCCGCCCGTGACAAGAGCACGTCGCTGCTCGGGAACCGGAGGTGAGGGGCTGACATGGCCGCGATCACAAGACGCCCACGTGTGACGCCGCTGCGGCTCGGGGTGCTGTTCATCATCGTCTCGCTGCTGGCCGGCCTGGCGTTGTTCAACAAGAACCGCATCCTCGTCACCCTGCGGTCCGGGGACAGCCTCGACATCAGCTTCGCCGCCGACAACCGGCTGGCGCCCTACCGCAGCCAGGTCAAGGTGGCGTTCGTACCGGTCGGCGTGGTCACCGGCGTCCGGGAGACCGACAACGGCGACGCGCGGGTCACGGTGAAGGTGGACGGGGACATCCGCGCCAAGCTCGGCTCCGAGCCGAGCGCGGTGATCCGCCCGACCACCCTGCTCGGCGGCAACTACTTCATCGACCTGGTCCCCGGTGGCCGGCCCGGCACGTTCACCGGCTCCATCCCGGTAGAGCGCACCAAGCTGCCGGTGGAGCTGGACAAGGTCGCCG
>NZ_CEVIVC010000001.1:149958-157553 GCF_982290645.1 Protofrankia sp. CiP1_Cm_nod4 | reverse complement strand
CCGGCGCGGCGCTGGGCAGCAACCCCGACACCGACCTGCCCCAGCTGGTGACCAGCCTGGAGGCCACCGCGCGCGAGCTCATCGACAAGCAGGGCCAGCTCGACGCCATCGTCACGGACCTGGGCACCACCACCTCGGTGCTCTCCCGGCGCACGAGCGACATCGCCACCGCGGTCTCCGGCCTGCCGTCCACCCTGGACGCCACCGACGCGGGCCTGGCCCGGCTGAAGACGACGCTGGAGAAGCTGCGCGACACCTCCGGGCCGGCGCAGCCGGTGGTGCGCAAGCTGGACACCGTGCTGGCGACCGCGGACCCCGTGCTGGCCGAGGCGCGGCCGGTGGTCAACCAGCTGCGCGGCGTCCTGGTCGACGCCCGCCCGCTCGTGCAGGACCTGGTGCCGGCCGGCCGGCAGGCCACCACCGCCCTCGACGACCTCAGCGGCCCCGTGCTCGACCGGATCGACGGACCGGTCAAGCAGTTCGTGCTCGCGCCGTACCACGGCACCGGGCCGTACGCGGCGGCCAGTTCGGACAAGCCCATCTACCAGGAGCTGGCATACATGGCCACCACGCTCGCCCGCACCTCGGTGCTCTCCGACCGCAACGGGGCCCTGATCGCCCTGCAGCCCGGTGTCGGGGCGGGCTCGGTCGGCGGTCTGCCGATCAGCCTCGAGCAGCTGCTCGTCGGGCTGTCCAACCAGAGCGGGGCCGCGCTGCAGAAGGGAGCCCAGCCGCGATGAGCAGCGGTGTACAGCGCCTCCGGCGGATCTGGGGGCGGATCGGGAGCGAGCCCGGTCTCAGGCGCAACGTGCTGGCGCTGGTGGGGCTCATCACGCTGGCCGGGATCTCCGGCAGCATCATCCTGAGCAACCAGCGGCTCAGCGTGCCCTGGGACAACAAGTTCACCTTCTACGCGACCTTTGCCGGCACCCCCGGGGTCAGCCCCGGCCACGGCCAGGAGGTGCGCATCGCCGGGGTGGCGGCCGGCGAGATCGTGGGCGCGGACGTCGACAACGCCGGGCACGCCCGGCTCGAGCTCGCCATCGACCCGAAGTACCGGGTCTACGACAACGCCCACGTCGTCCTGCGGCCGAAGAGCCCGCTCAACGAGATGTACGTCGAGCTGAGCCCCGGCTCCGCGCAGCAGGGCAGGCGGCTGCCCGCGGGCGGCACGCTGCTGCTGGCGAGCTCGCAGCGGCCGGTCCAGATCGACGAGGTGCTCGGCCACCTCGACGACAACGCCCGCTCCGCGCTGACCGCCCTGCTGGAGGAGTCCGACGCGGCGCTGGCCTCCGCGCCGCAGGATCTCCCGGAGGGCCTGACCGCCACCGACACGGTGGTGACCCGCCTCCAGCCGGTGCTCGCCTCGCTGCAGACCCGCCGGGATACCATCCAGCGGCTGGTCACCGCGCTCAGCCAGATCTCCACGGCCATCGGCGGTGACGACGGCCGGCTGCGCACGCTCGCCGACTCGCTGCAGACGACGCTGGGCGCGGTGGGGGAGCACAGCTCGGCGGCCGACTCCGCGCTCGCCCAGCTGCCCGACCTGACCAACCAGCTCAGACTGGCCACCGAGGCGGTGCAGGAGCTCAGCGGCCAGCTGGACCCGGCGCTGGACAGCCTCAAGGGCGCCTCGTCGTCCCTGCCCGGCTCGCTGACCAGGCTCGACGGCACGCTGCGGCAGCTGGACAAGACCCTCGACCAGCTCGGCCCGGTCGTGCGGAAGGCCGACCCGGTGGTCAAGGACCTGCGGCCCTACGTCGGGCAGCTGAACGCGGCGCTACCAGATCTGACGGCAAGCACCGGGCGGCTGGACCCGGTCACCGCCACGCTCGTGTCGTACCTGCCCGACCTCGGCGGCTTCATCCTCAACACCCGGTCGATGACAAGCCTGGCGGACGCCAACGGCGGGATCCTGCGCGCCCTGGTCGAGGTCACCCCCAGCTCGCTGCCGGTCACCGGCCTGAAGTCCCTGTCCACTCCGACGGTGAGGTAGACGGTCGCGATGCGGATCCCCCACGCCGTGATGCCGGTCGTCCGGCTGGCGTTCCTGCTGGTGTTCATGACCTTCTGCGCGCTGACGTTCGGCTACCTCTGGGTGAACTCCGGCGGCAAGCTGCCGCTGATCTCCGATTCGGGGTATCAGGTCGGGCTGCACATGACCAGGGTGTCCAACCTCGTCAACGACTCCGACGTGATGGTGGCCGGGGTCAAGGCCGGCAAGGTGGACAGGCTCTCCGTCGACGGCAACACCGCCGACGTCGTGGTACAGCTGAACTCCGCGTACCCCCTGCACCAGGGCGCCGTCGTGCAGGTGCGGGAGAAGACCCTCGTCAACGAGACCTTCCTGGAGATCGCGGACGGCGACGGGCCGGCGCTGCCCAGCGGCGCCCGGCTGCCCGACGGCGCGGGCCGGCCCGCCACCGAGCTCGACGACGTGCTGGCGAGCCTGGACGCGGACACCCGCGCCTCGCTCGCGAGCGGCGTGCGGTCGCTGGGTGCGGCCACCGAGGACAGCAGGCAGAACATCTCCCAGGCGCTGCAGGGCCTCGGCGACCTCGGCCGCGAGGGCAAGACCGCGCTCGACGCCCTGGCCGCGCAGTCGAAGGACCTGGAGCAGGTGACCAGCTCGACGGCCACCCTGCTCGCCGCGCTCAACACCCGCCAGGGGCAGATCGGCCAGCTAGTCGAGGACGCGGACCTGCTCGCCCAGGCCACCGCGGACAACCGCGCGCCGGTGGCGGAGATCGTGCGTAAGCTGCCCGGCGTGCTGGACACCACCAGGAACGCCACCACCGGGCTGCGCGACATCGCCACGGCGCTGTCCCCGGTCGCGAAGAACCTCCAGGACGCCGCACCGGACCTCTCGGCCGCGCTGACCGAGCTCCCGCAGACCTCGGCGGACCTGCGCGGGCTGCTGCCCTCCCTGGACGGTGTGCTGGTCGCCGCGCCGGACACCCTCACCCGGGTGCCCCCCGTCGCCGACGACCTCACGGCGCTCATCCCGAGCCTGCGGGTGGACCTGGCCGACGTCAACCCGATGCTGGCCTACCTGCGCCCCTACGGCCGCGACATCGTGGCGTTCTTCACCAACTTCGGCCAGTCGGCGGCCACCGGTGACGCCAACGGCCGGGCGCTGCGGATCTTCCTGGGCCTCAACGAGCAGTCGGTCAAGGGCCTGCCGCTGAACACCAACATCGGCCCGCTGAACAAGTCCAACCCGTTCCCGCCGGCGGGAGCGTCCACCAGCCCCGGTCCGCGCAACGACCCGTATCCGCGTGTGCAGCCGGACCCGCGATGATCAGGAGGCGATTACCCGCCCTCCTCGCTGTCCTGCTCGCTCTGCTGGCCGCCGGCTTCATCGCCGGCGGCCTGGCGAGAAGCCGGGTCGAGACCGGGATCGGCTCGTTCCTGCCGGCCCATGACCGCACCGTGGAGCAGCTCGACGAGCTGGCCTCCTCGTTCGGCGGCGACCCGGTCGTGATCCTGCTGGAGAGCACGCAGCCGCGGCTGCTGCTCGACAGCGACCATCTGCACCGCCTGCTGCGCCTGGAAGGGCAGCTGACCGGGCTCGGCGACGTCGCCGCGGTCTACGGGCCCGCCACGACGCTGAACCAGATCGCCGGGCAGACGCAGGACTTCCTCGCCGAGCTCGCCGGCCGCCGGGACGCGGTGCGGGCCACCGCCGAGGTCACGGCGCGCGATGCCGGCGCGACCGAGCAGAAGGCCCGCGAGGCCGGTGACCGCGCGGCCGCGCAGTTCGACCAGCGTTACGGCCCGCTGGTCGTGCAGGGGCTGCCCGCCGGGCTGCCGACGCTGGGCAACACCCGGTTCGTCCAGTCGGTGGTCTTCGCCCAGGGCCAGGCGCCACGGCCCCAGTGGCGGTTCGTGGTGCCCTCGCAGAACGCGGTGGCGGTGCTCGTCCGCCCGCGCCAGGGCATCGACGCCGGCGCCGCGCAGCGCCTGGTCGGCCGGGTGCGCGACACCGTGCGCGGCGCGGGCTTCGACGGTGTGCGGGTGACGGTGTCCGGGGTGCCGGTGCTCGCGGCCGGTGTCAGCGACCAGGTCCGCTCCGAGGCCCCGCGCCTCGGCGGCATCGCCGTCGTCCTGATCGGTGCCTGCTTCCTGTTCGTGCCGTGGACCCGCCGGCGCCGGCGCCTGCTCCCACTGGCCTCGACGCTGGTCGCGATCGGCCTGACGCTGGCGATCCTGGGCTGGGCGGGCAGGCCGCTGTCCCTGGGCGTGGTGGCCTTCCTGCCGGTGCTGCTCGGGATCGGCAGCTACTACCCGACCTACTTCACCCGCAACGCCCGGCGCCGGGTCGTGCTGACCGTCGCCGCCGCCACCGCGGCGAGTTTCGCGACGTTGCTCCTCTCACCGCTGCCGTTCGTGCGCGATCTCGGCCTGACGCTGTCGATCGGTGTGCTCGTCTCTGCCGGTCTCGGCGCGCTCCTGCCGGCCGTGCCCGCCGGGCCGGCGGGTTCCGGGCCCACGCCGGGCGGGCCCACGCCCGCCGAGCCCGTGTCCGCCGGGCCCGTTCCGGCGGGCCGGCCCCGGGCGCGCCACCGCGGGACGGCGGTGGCCGTGGCGGTGGCCGTGGCCGTGGCCGTGGCCGGCTGGGCGGCGCTGCCGGGCCTGCGGCTCGACAGCGACTTCGCCTCGCTCGCGGCCGGCGCGTCCACCCTGAAGGACGCGCAGCATGTCGAGAGCGTCGTCGGCTCCTCCGGGGAGCTCTCCGTGGTGCTGCGCGGGGTGGACGTCACCAGCCCGGCGGCGGTGGAGTGGATGCGCGTCACCCAGCAGCGTCTCATCGCCGATCACGGTGACCGGCTGCGCCCGGTGGTCTCACCGCCCACGCTGCTGCAGTTCCTCGGGCCGGAGAGCACCGCCGAGCAGATCGGGGCGGCGCTGCGGCTGCTGCCGCCGTATCTGGCCGGCTCGGTGATCCGGGGCGACCACCAGGTCGCCACCATGGTCTTCGGGGTCCGCATGGACGACCTCGACGCGCTGCGGGCGTTGCGTGACGACATCGGCCGCGTCCTCGTCCCACCGCCGGGATTCCAGGTGGAGATCACCGGGCTGTCCATGGTGGCGGTGCGGGGCCAGGAGCTGCTCTCCTCCGAGCGGGTGCTCGGCAACCTGCTCGGGATCTCCGCGGCGGCGGCCGTGCTCGCGGTGGGGCTGCGCCGTCGCGGCGACGCCCTGCGGGCGCTGGTGGCCGCGGCGCTGGCGACCGGCGCCGGGCTGTTCCTGCTGTGGGCTCTCGGCATCCCGCTCAGCCCGGTCACCGTGGGACTGGGCTCGCTGACCGCCGCGGTGGGATGCGAGTTCACCGTACTGCTGAGCGAGGCGGCCCGCCGGGGCGGACGTGCGCTGCGCACCCCGGTGCTGCTGGCGGCGACCACCTCGGCGGTCGGCTATCTCGTCCTCGCCGCCTCCGATCTGGCCGTGATCCGGCAGTTCGGGGTGCTGCTCGCCGGCGCGGTGGGTCTCGCGCTCGCCGCCGCGGGGGTAGTCGTGGCGGTGGCGCATCCGCGATCCTCCGGGGTACGGCCTGAACCCGGGCCACGCCCAGTAGCGCACGAGTTGGTTGGAGTGAAGTAGATGCCTGCCGAAGCCGACACCGATGTCGAGCCGGACGCATTAGCCGAGGACGGTGGAGCCCCGGCCGCGGGGAGCGGCGGCGGGCCGGCCGGGGGCGAGCCCGCCGGGAGCCGGCCCGCCACGGACGAAGCGGCCAGGAACGGATCCGCCGCGGGCGAGCCGGCCAGGGACGACTTCGTCGAGCACGAAACTACGGAGAGTGAATCCGTCGAGGACGAGCCGGCCGGGGGCAAGCTCACGGCGGACGGGCCCACCAGGGACAAGCCCGTCAGAGACGATCTTACGGAGGGTGAGCCAGCCAGGGACGAAGGTACGGCGGACAAGCCCGGCAAGGACAAGTCCGCCAGGGACGAATCCGGCGGGGACGGCCTCGCGGAGAACGAATCCGCCAAGGACGAATCCGCCAAGGACGAGCCCGCCAAGGACGAACCCGGCAAGGACGAATCCGCCAAGGACGAACCCGCCAAGGACGAATCCGGCGGGGACGAATCCGGCGGGGACGAGCCGGGCGGGGAGAAGGCCCGGGCGAAGGACGACGCCGATGAGCCGGCCGGTGGGGATGGCGCCGACGAGCCCGCCGTGGACAGCGGCGAGCGCTCCCGCCTGCGCCGCGCCGTCGGCCGCGCGCGCCGCGTCCGCCCGCCCCGCTCGTTACGCGGGCGCATCGTGCTGGCGGCCGCCCTGGTCGTGCTGCTCGGCGGCGGGGTGGGCGGCTACCTGTGGCACGCGTCCCGCAGCCTGCCCGGCGGGGTCGCCTTCCGGGTCGCCGGCCAGGACATCACGGTCGACGACCTCGACCGCCGGGCCGAGACACTGCGCGCCCTCTACGGGATCCAGGCGCCGACCGACACCGCCAAGCTCGACACCTTCCGGCGCGACGTCGCCAAGTCCTACGCGGTCGGCATCATCCTCGACCGCGCCGCCACCGACACGAAGATCGTGATCGCGGACAAGGCGGCGCAGGACGCTCTGAGCCGGTTCATCGAGCAGCAGTACGGCAGCGGCAGCGGCGCCAGGGACCAGTTCGTCCAGGCGCTCGGCACCGTCGGCACCAACGAGCAGGCGGTGCTCACAGAGATCAAGCGCCAGCTTGCCATCAACCAGCTCTTCCAGCACGTCGCCGGCACGCCCGAGATCTCCGATGCCGAGCTGCACGCCCAGTTCGACCAGCACAAGGACGAGCTCGCCACCCCGGAACGCCGTGACCTGCGCAACATCGTCGTGTCGTCGCAGGCCGAGGCCGACCAGATCGTGCGGGACGCCGCCGCCGGCACGCCGTTCGAACAGCTCGCGCAGCAGCGCAGCCTGGACGGGAGCACCAAGGACAGCGGGGGCGTGCTCGGCGTCGTCAGCACGGACCAGCTCGATGCCGCGTACGCCCCGGTGGCGTTCGCCGCCCCGCCCGGTGGCGTGTTCGGCCCGGTCAGGACCCAGTACGGCTGGAACGTCGGCAAGGTGATCCAGGTCATGCCACCGGCCCCGGCCGTGTTCGACCAGGTCAAGGACAGCCTGCGTCAGCAGCTGCAGCTGGATCGCCAGCTCACCACCTGGCGGGACTGGATGGCCGGCGCCATCCGCAAGGCCCACGTCAGGTATGCCGACGGTTACCGCCCCGCGGATCCGGACTCACCGCCGCAGGTCAACGACGCCGCCAGCGCTTCTGTCCCGGCCCAGCAGCCCACCGCGCCACCGTCGGCGGGCGGCCGGTGAACCGGGAGCGGGACCGGGGACCGGCCTCGAGCCCACAATGGTGATCTCCGTCATCGTCCAGGCCGGCCTCGGTCTGATCGTGTTCGCGATCGGGCGGTGGGGGTACGGCAACGCCGAGGCCCTCGTCCACGTCCGGCCGTCCGACGACGACCGGGAGCGCCGGGTACGGGTGGCCCGCCGCGGCGCGGCCGCCTGCCAGGTGGCCGGGGCGCTCCTGGCACTGACGAACCTCCTCCTGCTGTTCTGAGAAGGTTGTCCTGAAAAAGATCCCCCACGCGGCC